>CAZCGD010000456.1:0-22492 GCA_964498105.1 uncultured Streptomycetaceae bacterium | reverse complement strand
GAGGTCGAGGTGCTGGCCGGCGCCGCTCTTCTCGCGGTGCGCGAGTGCCGCGCAGATCGCGACCGTCGCGTACATGCCGGTCATGATGTCCGCGATCGGGATGCCCACGCGTTGCGGCCCGCCGCCGGGCAGGTCGTCGCGCTCGCCGGTGATGCTCATCACCCCGCCCATGCCCTGGATCATGAAGTCGTAGCCGGGACGCTCGCGGTACGGCCCGGTCTGGCCGAAGCCGGTGACCGAGGTATAGATAAGCCGCGGGTTGAGCTTTATCAGGCTGTCGTAGCCCAGGCCGTAACGGGCGAGATCGCCGACCTTGTAGTTCTCGATCAATACGTCGCACCGCCGCGCCAGTTCCCTCACGATGCTCTGCCCCTCGGGCTGCGACAGGTTGACCGTGACCGACTGCTTGCCGCGGTTGGCGGAAGCGAAGTAGGCCGATTCCCCCGTGTCCCTGCCATCCTGGTCCTTCAACCAGGGCGGGCCGAAGGCGCGCGAGTCGTCGCCGGTCTTCGGCCGCTCGACCTTGATCACTTCGGCGCCGAGGTCGGCGAGGTTCTGCCCGCACCACGGCCCCGCCAGCACCCGCGACAAGTCAAGAACCCTGATATGGGATAGCGGGCCTGGCATTTTCTTTCCTTTAGCGTCGAATGTCGTCTCAGGTGCTACGTCTCAGGTACGGCGTCTCAGGTACTGCGTCCCAGGTACGGCGTCCTCTAAAAGCGCCTTAATTGAGACGCCTCACCTGGGACGCCTCATCTGGGACGCCTCATCTGCGACGCTTTACCTGAGACGCCCTATCTACCCTTGAACTCCGGCTTGCGTTTCTCCGCAAACGCCTGCATGCCAATGCGGTAGTCCTCGGTGGCGAAGTAGGCGAAATTCTCCTCGATCTCGGCCTCGGTCAGCGGCGTCGGCAGCGGCACGAGCCGCCGCACGAACCGCTTGTGCCAGCGGTTGACCAGTGGCGCGCCCTCCGCGACGCGGCGCGCCGCCGCATAGGCCTCTTCTTCCAGCCGCGCGTCGTCCACCACGCGCGTCAACAATCCCTTGTCGAGCGCCTCCTGCGCCTCCCACACGCGTCCCTCCACCAGAATTTCCAGGGCCACGGCGCGGCCGGTGAGCGGCAGCATCGCGGCCAGCTCGTCGTAGGCAATGGCGAAGCCCAGGCGGTTGATCGGCACGCCGAAGCGCCCCGATCGGCCGGCGATGCGCAGGTCGTACACGCAGGCGATCTCGAGGCCGCCGCCCACGCACGGGCCGTGGATCATCGCCACCGTCGGGTGCCGGCACTCGCCCACCGCCTTCAGCGCGCCGTGCACGGTTTCGCGGTGATAGACCTTGCCCTGCCCGGCGTTGTCGCGCGCCGTCGCGAACTCGGCGATGTCGGCCCCGGCGGCGAACGCTTCGCTGCCGGCCCCGCGCAGCACAATGCAGCGCAGCGCGTCGTCAGCGGACAGCGCATTCATCGCGCGCGCCAGCTCCTGCCACATCGCAACAGTCAGCGCGTTGAGCTTGCCCGGATTGCTCAACGTGACGGTGGCAATCATGCCGTTGCGCTTAACGATTATGCCGGGAGCCATCTTGAATCCGTGAATCCGTGAATCGTGAATGGTGAATCGTGAATCGCCACAGCAGGGGATACTTTCGATTTGCGATTCGCGATTCAAGTTTGCTCGGCTATTCTACAATGCGGTACACCCGGTTAGCCCGGGAGTCGCGAAGGGTGGATTGTAGACGCAGTCGCGTTCTTCCGATTGACGATTCACGACTTACGATTTACGAGATAGGCTCATGACTGCGATTGAAACGATCAGGCACGACGTCACGATCTGCATGTTCGACCTCTACGGCACGGTGGTCGACCTGCAAGGCGGGCTCACCCGGGCAGTAACGCCGTACCTCGCGGCCAAGGGATGGGCTGGCGAGCCGTCCCGGCTCGTGACCTGGTGGCGGCGCACCCACTTCGAGAACTCGATGATCGACGGCCTGCTGCACCGGGCGCACATACCGTACCGCGAGATCGGTCGTATCTCGCTGTCTTACACGCTGGAGCGCGCCGGCATCGCGCACACGCAGGAGGAAGTGAAGCTGCTGGTCGCCGAGATCGAGCGCTTGCAGCCATTTCCCGATGCCGTGGCAGCGTTGACGCGGCTCAAGCGCAAGTACCGCCTCGTGATCCTCTCCAATGGCGACCCGGACATGCTGGAGGCCATCGAGCCTCATCTCGGTATCAAGTTCGACCGCGTTATTTCCGTCGCGGAAGCCGGCTGCTTCAAGCCCCACGCGGCTACCTACCGCAAGGCGGCGGAAATCATGGCCGCACGGCCCGAGGAGATCCTGTTCGTGGCCAGCCATGCATTCGATTGCGTGGGCGCCAAGGCGTTCGGCATGCGCGCCGCTTTCATCGACCGCCGCAAACGACCCTACGGCGACTGGCCGTACCAGCCCGACCTCGTCGTCGGGGACCTTATGGAGTTCGCCGACCTGGTCGGATAGGCGCTTGCTGGTGCGCCCTCGTCACTATGCCGATCTCCCTCATCCCTCATCCCTCTATTGCGCCTTGCCAACGCCCCCGTCGTGAGCTAAGGTTTCCAGGACAGGCACTGAAGCGGCCGCATCGTGCCGCGTCTTTGGACGGAGGAAATCCATGATCAGCAGAATAACGGCAGCACTGGTGTTCCTGCTCGCCACTGCCGGCGGCTACGCCCAGGATTACCCGTCGCGCGCGATCACCATTACCGTGCCGAACCCGCCGGGCGGCATGAACCAGATCCACGCGCAGCCGCTCTCCGCCGTGTTCGAGCGGCTCACCAAGCAGCCGGCCCCGGTGGTCAACCGGCCCGGCGGCACCGCGGCGATCGGCACCGCCTACGTCGCCAACCAGCCGGACGGCTACAACATACTGGTCACTACGCCGAACCTCTACCTGGTGATTGAAAAGGACAAGCTCTACGGCATCAAGTCGCCGTTCTCGCTCGACCAGATCGCGCTGCTTGCGCTGCTCTCCGCCGATCCCCTGATCATGGTCGTGCATCCATCATTGCCGGTGAAGACTGCGAAACAGCTGGTGGCCCTTGCCAGGTCGAAGCCGAACGAGCTCGTGTTCTCGACGTCGGGCCCGTACGGCATCACGCACACGCCCCAGGCGCTGTTCATGGAGGCCACCAAAACCAAGATGCGGCACCTGCCGACCACCGGCGGCGGGCCGGCGATCACGCAGGCGCTCGGCGGCCACGCCCAGGTGACGGGCGGCGGGCCGGCGGCGATCTACACTTACGTCCAGTCGGGCAAGCTGCGCCCGATCGCGAGCTGGGGCGTCAAGCCGCACCCATCGATGCCGGACGTGCCGACGTTCAAGTCGCAGGGCATCGACGTCGAAGCCTACCTGTGGGTGGGACTCTTCACTGCCGCGGGCGTCCCGGCGCCGATCCAGGCGAAGATGCGCGAACTGATCGCCAAGGCGGCCGCCGATCCGGCGTTCAAGCAGGCGCTGGAGAACGTGCAGGTCGTCCCCGATTACCGCGATGCGCCCGAGTTCAGGAAGTTCTTCGACGAAGATTACAAGCGCATGGCGGGCGCGATCAAGGCCATCGGCAAGCTTTGAAGCGTCTCAGATACGGCGTCGCAGGTGAAACGTCGCAGGTAAGGCGTCCCAGATAGAGCGTCTCGGCCAAAGCGTGAAGAACATCTGTGAACGCCCCCTCTGTTACGCAGTACCTGGGACGCAGTACCAGAGACGCCTTACCTGGGACGTCTTACCTGCGACGTTTCACCTGAGACGCCTTACCTGAAACGCACTAACCGAAACTGACGGAGTAGCGCCAAGTGAAAATCAAACGAATCGAGACGCTGGCCGTCAGCCTGCCGATGGTGAAGCCGCTCAAGATGGCGTTCGAGGAGGTCAAGAGCGCCGAGAACGTGCTGGTGCGACTGGAGACCGGCGACGGCGTCGTGGGCTGGGGTGGAGCCGCTGCGGCGCCGACCATGACCGGCGAGACGGTGGCGAGCATGGCAGCGGCGATACGCTATCTGGCGCCGAAGCTCGAGGGCATGCCGCTCGAGGACATCGCGGCGGTGATGCAGCGCGCCGGAAATTACCTCTTCGGCAACAACTCGGCCAAGTCGGTGATCGAGATCGCCCTGCACGATGCCCTGGGTCGTTCCAGGGGCAAACCCGTCCACGACCTGCTCGGCGGCAAGCGGCGCGAGCGCGTGCCGATCCTGCGCATGGTCGGCACCGGCAAAGGCACGGCCGCGGACGTCGCGGAAGCGAAACGCGCGCAGGCGGACGGCCACGTCGCGTTCAAGATCAAGGTCGGCGTCGCCGATCCGCGCGAGGACGCCGAGCGCACGCGCGCGATCTGCGAGGCATTGGCTGGCAACGGCAGCCTGCTGATCTGCGCCGACGCCAACCAGGGCTGGACGCCGGAGCAGGCGATTGCCTACGTGCGCGGCGTCGCGGACACCCCACTCGCCTTCTTCGAGCAGCCGGTGGCCGCCCACGACATCGAAGGCATGGCGAAAGTCGCGCGCGCGAGCCGCGTCAGGATCGGTTGCGACGAGGGGCTGCATTCGCTCGACGACCTCAAGCGGCATTGCGAGGCGGGGGCCGCGGGCGGGTTCAGCCTGAAGACGATCAAGCTGGGCGGCATGCAGCCGGTCATGGACGCGGGACGGCTGTGCGAGAAGCTGGGCATGAAGGTAAATCTCGCCTCCAAGATGGCGGAGACCGGCATCAACACCGCGGCGCTGCTCCACCTCGCCGCGGCGCTCCCCGCTGTCGACTGGGGCGTCGGCTTCTCCAGCCAGTGCCTGGTGGAAGACATCCTGAAGACTCCGCTCTCGTTTGCAGGCGGCCACGTCTCGGTGCCGCACGGCCCCGGGCTGGGGATCGAGGTGGACGAGGCGAAGGTTCGCCGCTTCGCCAGAGAAGCGTGACATGGTGGAGCGTGACGTGATGGTTCGTGACATGATGAAGCGTGACATGGTGAAGCGGGGCTAACCCCTGCCAGGACCTAGCACGCACTACCACGTCACGCAGTACCGCGTCACGCCGTATCACGTCACGCCTTACCACGTCACGCGTTATCAGAGCTTGATCTTGGGATCGAGCCAGTCCCTTAGCGAGTCCCCGAACAGATTGAAGGCGAACACGCCCAAGCTGATGGCAATGCCGGGGAACACGATCATCCACGGCGCCTGCTGGTAGAAATCCGCCGCCGCGCCCGACAGCATCAATCCCCACGACGGCGTCGGCTCGGTGACGCCCAGTCCCAGGAACGAGAGCGAGGCTTCCGCCAGTATCGCCTGCGCCACGAACGCGGTCAGCATGATGAGATAGGGCGCGACGACGTTGGGCACGATGTGGCGGAAGATGATGCGGGTGTGGGAATAGCCCGCGGCGCGCGCCGCGTCCACGTACGGCAACTCGCGGATCGCCAGTGCGGACGCGCGCACCACGCGCGCCACCCGCGGCAGCATCGGGATGCTGATCGCGATGATGAGGTTGGCGTCGATGCCGAGCACGACGTTATGGCCGAGCACTGCGACCACCGTGATCGCCAGCACGATGATGGGAAACGACAGCAGCACGTCCATGAAACCCTGGATGACGAGATCGGTCTTGCCGCCGAAGTACGCCGACACCACGCCGACCACCGCGCCGGCAGTGCAGCCGAGGAACGAAGCGATGAAACCGATCGCGAGCGCGGTGCGCGCGCCGAAAATGATCCTCGACAGTACGTCGCGGCCGAAGGAATCGGTGCCGAGCCAGTGCTGCGCCGACGGCGCCGCCAGCATCCCGCCGTAATCCACCGTCAGCGGGTCGTACGGCGCCACCCACGGCGCGAACGCGGCGCACAGCATCATCACGACGATGATGACGAGCCCCGCCGCGCCGACCGACTGCTGCGTAATGAACAACAGCACCGGATGGCGCCGCTTGGGCACTTTGTACGAAATCGTGGAAGCAACGGTGGACATCAATTATTCCCGCATCAGCGATAGCGTATGCGGGGATCGAGGAACGCATACAGCAGGTCCATCACGAAATTCACCAGCACGAAAAACACCGCCACCAGCAGCACCAGCGCCTGGATCAGGGTGTAGTCGCCGCGCGCCACTGCCTGCACGAACAGCTTGCCGATGCCGTTCAGGTTGAACACCTGCTCCGTCACCACCAGGCCGCCGATCAAGAAGGCGAACTCGAGGCCGATCACCGTCACCACCGGCAGCAGCGCATTTCTCATTGCGTGCCGCGCCACCACCAGCCGCTCGCGCACGCCCTTGGCGCGCGCGGTGCGGATGTAGTCCTCCTGCAGCACCTCCAGGATCGAGGAGCGCATCATGCGCGTCGACACCGCCGAGTAGCGGTAACCGACTGCCAGAGCCGGCCAGATGAGCTGGGACAGGTTTGCCCACGGGTCCTTGAAAAACGGCGTGAAGGTGAGCGGCGGGATCCACGAAAACCAGGTGAGCAGCAGCAGGATCACGATCATGCCGAGCCAGAACGAGGGCACCGCCAGGCCCGCGATCGAGAACACGCGGATGCTCTGGTCGATCCAGGTGTCCTTGAAGATCGCGGAGAGCGTGCCGAGCGGCAGCGCCAGCAGCACCGCGAGGATGGTGGCCATGATCGCGACCTGCAGAGAGAGCTCGAGCCGGATGCCGATCTCGTAGAGCACGGACCGGCCGGTCCACATCGAGACGCCGAAATCGCCCTGCAGCACGCCCCAGAACCACGTGAAGAACTGCACGGTCACCGGCTGGTCGAGCCCGAGCCGCGCGCGCTCGGCCTCGATTACGTGCTTCGGCACGTTCGCCCCTTCCAGCATGACCTGCACCGGGTCGCCGGGCATCAGGCGCAGCAGCAGGAACACCAGCACCGCGACCCCGAGCAGCGTCGGGATCATCAGCAGAAAGCGGTGGGTGACGAAGCGCAGCATGGGCTATGAGGCGTCGCAGGTAAAACGTCTCAGATGAAGCGTCCCAGGTGAGGCGTCCCAGGTACGGCGTCGCAGGTAAAGCGATACGAGCACGCGGTACCTGAGACGCTCTATCTGAGACGATTTACCTGAGACGAAGTATCTGCGACGCTTTTCAAAACTACTGATCAAGCCAGACGTCCGACAGGTCCTGCCCCACGTAGTGGCTGGGCGTCATGTTCCAGCCCTTCATCACCTTGTGATGCACGATGATGCGGTGCCACCAGATGGTCGGGATGGTGTACGCCTGCTCCAGCGCATGCCGCTCGAACTCGCGCAGGACGACGTAACGCTTCTTCTTGTCGAGTTCGCCGGACTGCTTGTCGAAGAGGGCGTCGAGCTTGCGATCGATCTGCTGCGCGTAGTTGATCGCCGAGCGGTCGTGCGACAGGTACTTCTGCAGCTGCAGGTTGGGCTCGTCCATGAAGTCGCAATTGAAGTCGAGCGCGGCGTCAAAGGTCGGGTTGTCGCGCTGCTGCGCGGCAAGATAGAGCCGGGTCTCGAGCTGCTCGTGCTTGACGTTGACGCCGATCTGGCGCCACTGGTCGATCAGGAACACCCCGACCGGCGTGTACGGCATGGCGACGTTGCGGTTGGTGAACGTGAACGCGAGGTTGGGCACCCCCGCCGCGGCGAGCAGCTTGCGCGCTTCCGCGCGCGAGGCGTTGATGTCTTTGGAGAAGCCGGGGTAGGTCACGAGCTCCTTCTCCGAGACCGCGAGATCGTAGCCCGGCCGCAGCACGCCGCCGACGTGGCGCACCAGCGCAACGCGCGACAGCGCCTGCGCGCCGCCCCAGCGGTCGATCGAGAGCGACAACGCCTGCCTCACGCGCTGGTCGTCGAACGGCTTCTTTTTGGTGTTGAAAGTGACGACCAGCGAGCACACCCACGGCGACTCGACCACCACGGCCTTGTCGCCGAGCGCCTTGCCCAGGCGCTCGCGGTCGGCGGGGGAATGGCCGCGGAACTCCGCCAGCACTTCGCCCGCGGCAAGCGCGTTCACCATCGGCGCGCCGGCGACAAAGATCGCGATGAAGCCATTGAGGTACGGCCTGCCCTTCCGGTAATAGCCGTCGAACTTGCGGCCGGTCCAGTGCGATCCCGCTACGTGCTCGACGAAGGTGAACGGCCCCGTTCCCATGACGTTGCGCTCGGGGAACCGCGGGTCCTGCTTCAGCTTCGCCGCGCTGTAGATGCAGTCCCACGGGCTGGCGAAGCTGGAAAGCATGGAGGCGTTGGGCTTGGAGAGCCGGAACACGACGGTGTGCGCGTCCGGCGTCGCGATGGAGGCGACGTCGGCGTACGATTCCTCGCGCAGCGACCGCACGCCCGCCGGCGGCTTGCGGATGCGGTCGTAGGTCGCCTTGACGTCGGCGGAGGTGAACGCGCTACCGTCGTGGAACTTCACGTCCTTGCGCAACTTGAAGGTGTAGGTGAGTCCGTCCTTGGACACGGTCCACGACTCGGCGAGGTCGCCCTTGATCGCGGGATACTTCGCGGTGTCGAACTCGAGCAGCGTGTTGTAGTGCGGCCGTACCGGGTGGATAAACGCGAACGAGGTCTGGGCATGGCAATCGTAATTGGGCGGCTCGGCGCCCACCGCGAACTTGAGCAGCCCGCCGGACTTCGGGGCGTCGGCCGCCATCGCGCCCGCGGCCAGCAGCGCCGCAGCGCCCAGTATCAACGCTGAAAATCTCCTCATACCCTCCTCCTTTTTTTGACGAGGCGTGACATGGTAATACGTGACATGATGATTCGTGACATGGTGAGGCGTGACATGATGAAGCGGGGTTAACCTTGCGATCACCCACGACGCCTTATCACGTCACGCTGTACCGCGTCACGCCGTACCATGTCACGCCGTACCATGTCACGCCGTACCATGTCACGCTTTATCAAAGCTTGATACAAGCGGCAAAATGCCGCGGCTTGACTTCGCGCAACTCGGGGACGGCCATCTTACACTCCTCGCTCGCCAGCGGGCAGCGTGTGTGAAACACGCAGCCGCGCGGCGGATTCAGCGGGCTCGGCACTTCGCCTGCCAGCACGCGATACTCGCGCTTCGCCTCGAGCCGCGGATCCGGGATCGGCACCGCGTCGAGCAGCGCCCTGGTGTACGGATGCAGCGGGTCGGCGTAGAGCGCATCGCGGTCGGCAATCTCCATCACTTTTCCAAGGTACATCACGATCACGCGGTCGGAGATGTGCCTCACCACCGCCAGGTCGTGCGCGATGAACAGCAGCGTGAGCCGGTATTTCTGCTGCAACTCCTCCAGCAGGTTGATGATCTGCGCCTGGATCGAGACATCGAGCGCGGATACCGGCTCGTCGCAGACGATAAACGACGGCTGCATCGCCAGCGCGCGCGCGATGCCCACCCGCTGCCGCTGCCCGCCCGAGAGCTCGTGAGGATAGCGCTCCGCCATGTACTCGAAGAGCCCGACCTGCGTCAGCAGTTCCGTCACCTTGGCTCGCGCGGATGCTGCGTCCGGCACCATCCGGTACACCCGCATCGGCTCGGCGATGATCTGCCCGATCGTCATGCGCGGGTTGAGCGAGCTGTAGGGATCCTGGAAGATGACCTGGATTTTGCGGCGATAGTCCTTCAACTGCTGTCCCTGCGCGCGCGTGACGTTGGCGCCCTCGAACTCGATCTCGCCGCTGGTCGCCTGTTCGAGGCGCAGCAGCGTGCGGCCGACCGTGGTCTTGCCGCACCCGGACTCGCCCACCAGTCCCAGCGTTTCGCCGCGGTACACCTCGAATGAAAGCCCGTCCACCGCCCGCACCTCGGCGCGCCGGTGTTTGAATAGCTGAACGCCGGCGCCCACCTCGAAATAGGTGCGCAGCTCGTGTGCGCGCAGTACCGGTTGCGACAGGTCAAGCTGCTTCGGCGCGGGCGGCCGCGGATTGGCGCTCTGCAAGCCGAGTCCGGCCGGCCCCACGCGCGAGAGCTCCTGCGCCCGGACGCACGCCGAGTGGTGGTGCGGCTCGGCCTCGATGAGTGGCGGCGGCGCCTGGATACAAGCTGGCTGCTGCGCCGGGCAGCGCGGCGCGAAGCGGCATCCGGGCTGCGCGTCGAGCAGGTTGGGCGGCAGGCCGTCGATGGTCTCCAGCTTCAGGCCGCGCGGCTGGTCGAGCCGCGGCACCGATCGCAGCAGCCCGGCGGTGTACGGATGCAGCGGCTTGGCGAAAACGTCCGCAGCCGTTCCCTGTTCCGCGATGCGCGCGGCGTACATCACGTTCACGCGGTTGGCGTAGCGCGCGACGATGCCGAGGTTGTGGGTGATGATCACCATCGCGATATTGAGATCGCGCGAGAGATCCTTCATGAGCTTCAGGATTTGCGCCTGGATCGTGACGTCGAGCGCGGTGGTCGGCTCGTCGGCGATGATGAGCCTGGGATTGCAGGAGAGCGCGATCGCGATCATCACGCGCTGGCGCATGCCGCCGGAGAACTGGTGCGGGTACTGGTCGAGCCGCCGCTCGGGGTCGGGGATGCCGACCATCTTCAGGAGCTCCACCGCGCGCGCGCGCGCCGCCGCCTCGGTCATGTTGAGGTGGATCAACAGCGGCTCCATGATCTGGAAGCCGATGGTGAGCACCGGGTTCAACGAAGTCATCGGCTCCTGGAAGATCATCGCGATGTCGCGTCCCCGGATCTTGCGCATCTGGTCTTCCGTGAGGTCGAGCAGATTCCTGCCCTGAAACAGGATACGGCCGGCGACGACACGGCCGGCCGGCCGCGCGAGGAGTCGCATGATGGCGAGCGAGGAAACCGACTTGCCGCAGCCCGATTCGCCGACCAGCGCCACCGTCTCGCCGGGCCGCACCTGGTAGGAGATCCCCTCGACCGCGCGCACCACGCCGCGCGTCGTCACGAAATGGACGTGCAGGTCCTCGACTTCGAGCAGCCAGGGACTGTGCCCGGCCGCCGGCGCGGCCGCGCCCGGCGTTGCGGTGGGTTGATCCATCCTCCGGCGGAATTACCTATAGTTATAGTTTGGTCGGGTCAGGCTATTGACCACAATGCGGATTGTCAAGTCGCCTCAAGTTCGGACGCTTCGCGCCGACTTGAGTCTGCGCGTTCGATCGGACCGAAATCCGCCGTTCAACGCGCAGGGTATAGACTGGTCTTTCGTCACCTCATCAACACTTATACTTCAGGATGAGAATGTCCAGCGCCCTGTCCCTCGCCGGCGTGTGCCTGGCCGTTGTCGCAGTGGCATTTCTGCTTCTCGCCCGCGGCGGCGCGTCGGACTGGCGCACGGCGAGCCGCGAGCCGGTCGGACTCGCGCCCGCTGCAGCAGCCCACCTTGATGCAATCGTCCAGGTTTATAGCGCGCGCACCTGGGGTTGGCGCGGTTTCCTCGCGGTGCATACCTGGATCGCGGTCAAGCCGGCAGGCGCGACGGCGTATACCACCTACGAAGTGATTGGCTGGCGCCTGCGCTCCAGCGATTCAGCGCTGGTGATTCGCAGCCGCGCCCCTGATGAGCGCTGGTTCGGTTCGGCGCCGGAACTGCTCGCCGACAAGCGCGGACCCGGCGCGGACGCGCTGATCTCGCGCATCGACAGGGCCGCGCGTGAGTATCCCTATTCCGGCGAATACAGCATGTGGCCGGGACCGAACTCCAACACCTTCACTGCCTGGGTCGCCCGCGCCGTCCCCGAGCTGCAAGTGGATCTGCCGCCGACCGCGATCGGCAAGGATTATCTCGGCGGCCGGCTGGTGGCAACCGCGCCGAGCGGCAGCGGCGTGCAGGTATCGCTCTACGGACTGCTGGGTTTCTCGGCGAGCGGCGTAGAAGGCCTCGAGCTCAACGTGCTCGGCCTCTCTTTCGGAGCGGGCCTGTTCCCGCCGGCGTTGAAGCTGCCGTTCATCGGCCGCATCGGCCCCCCTCGGTAACGCCTAACCCTCTCGGCATTAGTCGGCGCGGATATTGTTCTCGCGCACCACTTTCCCCCAGCGCTCGATCTCCGAGACGAGAAATTTCTGTAGCGCCGCGGGGTTGCTGAGGACAAGGTCCACCCCGAGCGTCTCGGTCATTTGCTTGCGCACGTCCGGCGCGTTGAACGCCTTGACCACCTCGCCGTGGAATTTGTCGAGAATCGGCCTGGGCATGCCGGCCGACGTGAAGATCCCCCACCAGGCGAGCGCCGAGAATCCGGGGAAACCCTGCTCCGCGAGCGCGGGCACGTCCGGCAACGCGCGCGACCGCTGGTCGCCGGTGACGGCAATGGCGCGCAGCTTCCCGCCCTTCACGTGCGGCGTCAGCAGCGCCACCGTGCCGATGGCAAGCTCGACGTGACCGCCGAGCGCGTCCACGGTCATCGGTCCACCGCCCTTGTAGGGCACGTGCACGATCCGGAAGCCCCCGGTCTGTTGTACCAGCGTCAGCGTCAGGTGCCCGAGGCTACCGCTGCCAATCGAGCCATAGGTCACCGAGCCCGGCTTCGCTTGCGCGATCTTGATCACGTCCCCAAAGCTCTTGTACGGTTTTCCGGCATGGGTGACGATGGCCATCGGCGCGGTGCCGACCAGCATCACCGGCGCCAGGTCCCGTACCGTGTCGAACGGCAGATTCGTTATCAGCGTCGGGTTGACGGCGTGCGTATCGAAGACGAAGAGCCAGGTGTAGCCGTCCGGCGCCGCCTTGGCGGCGATCGCCGCCCCCATCGAGCCCGATGCACCGGGCCGGTTGTCCACGATGAACTGCTGGCCCAGCGACGCGTTGAGCTTGGCGCCCACCATGCGCGCCATCGGATCGGTGGTGCCGCCCGGCGGGAACGGCACGATGAAGCGCACCGGCCTCACCGGCCAGTCGGTTTTCTGCGCCAGAGCAGGCAGCGCGGCCAGCGTGGCGGCCAGCGCGACCGCCGCGCGCAGTGAAATCGAGCGGATCATGGCACCCTTCCTCCTGCGTGCAATGCCGATTAGATTACCACCACCCCGTTCCCTGCTCACCGGTCACTGGCCAGCGCTCCCCCGTATTGGCAGGTAAGATGCCGATTCCCGCAACTCGAGAAATAACGATGAAACCCTCCCTTAATTCCCGCTGGCTGGGGATTGCGCTCTGCACCGGCGCCTGCCTTGCGCAGCCGCTCTACGCCGCCCAGGCAAACCTGGCGAAGGATTATCCCAACAAGCCGATCCGCTTCATCGTGCCATTTGCGCCGGGCGCCGGCACCGACACGACTGCGCGCACCATCGCCCAGAAGCTCTCGGACACGTGGGGCCAGCAGGTGGTCGTGGACAACCGGACCGGCGCAGGGGGCGCAATAGGCGTGGACCTCACCGCGAAGGCGGTGCCGGACGGCTACACCATCTGCCTGATCTCGGCCTCGCTTTCCGTCAATTCCGCGGTCAATACAAAACTGCCATACGACCTTGCGAAGGATCTCGCGGCGATCTCGCAGGCGAGCTCGCTCTTCTACGTCGTCTACCACAACCCTTCGGTCCCGGTGAAATCAATCAAGGAGCTGATCGCGTACGCCAAGGTGAATCCGGGCAAGCTCAACTTTGGTTCGTCGGGCACCGGCACGCTGCAGCATTTCGCGGGCGAACTGTTCAATCATATGGCCGGCGTCAAGGTGGTCCACGTGCCGTACAAGGGCACGGCTGCCGTCATCCCCGCCATGCTGGCTGGCGACGTCCAGATCGGCTTCGGCACGCTGTTCGGCGTGCGGCCCCACCTGCCGACCGGCCGCCTGCGGGTCCTGGCCATCACCGCGAGCAAGCGCTCGCCCGCGGCGCCGGAGCTGCCGACCGTCGTGGAGGCCGGCGTGCCCGGCTACGTGGTCGACCAGTGGTACGGCGTGATCACGTCCGCCAAGGTGCCCGCCGCTATTGTCCGCAAGCTGAACGCCGCGATCAACGAGGCGCTGAAATCGCCAGACGTGGCGAAACGCTTCGCTGCCGAAGGCTCGACGCCCACTGGCTCGACGCCGGAACAGTTCGGCGCGCACATCAAGTCGGAGATTGCGAAGTGGAGCAAGCTGGTGAAGGAAGCCCGGATCGATCTGCACCAGTAATGCGCCGCGGCGCGGCCGCGCGGCTTGCGGCGGCTGTCACGGCTTGAGCGTGTAGGCCTCGTCGAAGCGCCGCTCCAGTTCCGGGTGCGTGCCCCGCATCCGGTCCACCACTGCCCTTGCCCACTCGAAATATTCGCGCCGGCGCGCAAGATCCCACTTGGCGGGGGGGTGCCCGGCCACGTCGCGAACGTTGCAGATCTTGTCGGCCAGCTTCACCAGCTTCGCCTCGCGGCTGATGTGCGCGGCGTGCTCCACCTGCAGGCGCTTGCGTTCGGCCTTCGGCAGGTTCTTGTCGTCGGTTACCTCCTCGACGATGCCCGCGATGGCCGCGCCGAACGCCTCGTGCAGCTCCGCCGGCGTGGTCTGCGTGTCTTCGACGGTGTCATGCAGGAGCGCCGCGGCCAGCACCACCGCGTCGGTGATGCCGCCTTCGCTCGCCAGCACGCTGGCGAGTGCGATCGGATGGTTGATGTAGGGCGAAGCCTGGGCGTCCTTGCGCCGCTGGTCGCGGTGCTTGAGCGAGGCGAATTCGAGCGCCTTGAGGATCAGGCCGATATCGACGGCGCCCGCGACACCGGGGGGCGTGTGAAAAGTGACGGACATAGCGGGCTCGGGTGGCCGGAGCAGGAACAGGGGAACAGTCTGGACGCGCGCGCCAACGCATTTACCGCGCGGCACGCGCCAGCAACCGGTCCCCTCTACCGTGCTCGCGCCCCGGGCGGGCGCAGAGCCGGCAAACTGTTTGCTGCCGCCGGCCGCCGGTCGCGTTTACGCCATGACCGGCGGCCGGTCGCCGCGCCGTTACGGCGCGGCGCTCACACCGACTTCAAATTGTCGGCCGAGGTCTTGCCATCCTTGCCGCGGGCCAGCTCGAACTGAACCTTCTGTCCCTCGTTGAGATCGCCGAGTCCCGCGCGCTCAACCGCTGAGATATGCACGAACACGTCCTTGGAGCCGTCATCCGGCTGAATAAATCCAAACCCTTTTACCTTGTTGAACCACTTCACAGTTCCTGTCGGCACAAAAATCTCCTGTTGGTGAGTCGTAACGCGTTTCAGCCCTGACCGGTGCTCTCGTCGAGGATGGCGCCAGGTAATTCTAAACAACCCGCCGGGCAACGGCCACCGGGAATTGCAAAGACACGGTTTACGGGGGGGTAGTGCGGTCCGCCGGGTCGGTGGTGCCGCGGCTGCCGCCCGGCGCTGGGGCGCACTTGGTTACGCGATAATTGATGGCGCCCGAGCCGTGACGGCCGACGTTGGTGAATTGGTGGTAGCCCTTGCAATGCGCGCAGCGATGAAGGAAGGCGTCGCCCTTGCCCTCCGTCCGCACGATGGTGGTCTTGCCGCAGTGATGGCACTTCAAGAGCGGCTCCCGCCCGGAGTTCCGGCAATGAGTGTCATCTGGGTTCCTGGTGGGTGATTGCCGGCCGTCCGATAACCGGGGTCGGTGAATGCGGGGCAGGCCGCGATGGGAAGGGACCAATTGGCGCCAAATCCGAGTCGTGGATGATACACGGATAGCCGCGGGAAGTCTTGCGAATTTCAGCCTGTCGGACTGGGCGCCATGAACGGTTGGTGTGAACGCCTGGGTGTCGTTCCAGGCTATGGCGGAGCCGACAGGCTGAATGCTTGCAACCCCTCATAACCAATCATCGTTCAATTCAGGAATTTGTCGGACCTAAGTCCGACAAATTCCTATCGAGCGTCCTGAAAATGCTTGACGACGCTCGACCCCTCCCATGCAGGGCGCGCACCGGCTTGCAAGCCGGTGCCGCTCGTCCGGCGCGGGCCATGGCCCGCGAATTCCCGGTCTCGCCCCCTTCCCCCTCTCCCAAGCGGAGAGGGGAAACGGACGGCGGTAAATGGGTTGTCAACCATTTACCGAAGGCTCAATAGGGCCTGTTCCAGCACCCGGGCGACGTGGACGGCGGCACGGCCGGCGCCGTCGTGTATCTGGTGGCGGCAGCTCGTGCCGTCGGCAACGATCAGCTCGTCGGCACCCGCCTTGCGCACCCGTGGCAGCAGCGACAGCTCGGCCATCTTCATGGAAACGTCGTAGTGCGCGGCTTCGTAGCCGAAGGCTCCGGCCATGCCGCAGCAGCTCGACTCGATCGCTTCCACTTCCAGACCGGGGATGAGCTTGAGAACCTTCTGCACGGCGGGCATGGCGTCGAACGCCTTCTGGTGGCAGTGGCCGTGTAGCAACGCCTTCTGCTTTCGCAGCGGACCGAGTTTCAAGTCGAGCCGCCCGGCTTCAAGCTCGCGCGCGAGGAACTCCTCGAACAGAAACGCATTCATCGCCAGCTCGGCGCTCTCTCCGCCCGGCAGCATCGACAGGAATTCGTCGCGCAGGCCCAGCAAGCAGGACGGTTCCAGCCCGATTACCGGCACGCCGCGCTCGACGTATGGCGTCAGGGTCTCGATCATGCGGCGCGCCTCGACCTTTGCCTCATCCACCAGGCCGCTCGCGAGAAAAGTGCGGCCGCAGCACAGCGGGCGCCCGCCGTCCGCGGACTGCGGCAGGTGAACCTGGTAGCCGGCGGCCTGCAGCACCGCGAGCGCGGCGCGCGCGTTCTCCGGCTCGAAGTAGCGGTTGAAGGTGTCCACCAGCAGAACGCATTCGCGTTCTGCTGTATTGGGAGCCCCGGATTCACGTCGATCCAGGCTGGTTATGTCCTCCCGGAAGAAATCGCTGCGCCATTTCGGAAAACCGCGCTTCCGGCTGAAACCCAGCAACCATTCGCTCAACACCGCGAATCCCGGGACCCGGTCGCGCAAGTTCATCACCCACCCCCATCTCGCCACCCAAGGCGCATATCTCGGCAGATAGGCAACCAGCCATTCCTTAATCGACAACGCATGGCGTTGCCGATAGTGATGGAGAAACTCCACCTTCATCTTCGCCATGTCCACGCCGGTCGGGCACTCGCGCTTGCAGCCCTTGCACGAGACACAAAGGTCGAGCGCGGCATGGACTTCTTCCGACGCCATTGCTTCGGACCCCAGTTGTCCCGAAAGCGCCAGCCGCAGGGTGTTGGCGCGCCCGCGCGTGAGATGCTGTTCGTCGCGCGTGGCGCGGTACGACGGGCACATGGTGCCGGCGTCGAACTTGCGGCAATGGCCGTTGTTGTTGCACATCTCCACTGCCTTGGCCAGGCCGCCGCCCCGATGCTCCGCGTCGGTTTCATATTCCGACCAGTCGAGCACGGTCCTGATGGGGATGGTCTTGTAGCCCGGCTGGTAGCGGAACAGCGAGCGGTCGTCCTGTTTCGACGGCCGCACGATCTTGCCGGGGTTCATCAGTCCCTTCGGGTCGAAGAGGTCCTTGATCTCGCCAAATGCGCGCGTCAGCTTCGGGCCAAAGAAGGGCTCGACCCACTCCGAGCGCGCGAGTCCATCGCCATGCTCGCCGGAATACGAGCCCTTGTACTGCTTCACCATCGCGGCCGCCTCCTCGGCGATGGCGCGCATCTTCTGCGCGCCGTCGCGGCGCATGTCGAGGATGGGCCGCACGTGCAGGCAGCCGACGGAAGCATGCGCGTACCAGGTGCCCCTCGTGCCGTGCTTCTCGAATACACGCGTCAGGCGCTCGGTGTACTCGGCGAGGTGCTCGAGCGGCACCGCGCAGTCCTCGATGAAGGACACCGGCTTGCCGTCGCCTTTCATGGACATCATGATGTTGAGGCCCGCCTTCCTCACCTCCCACAAGTCGCGCTGCAGGCCAGGATCGACTATTTCGGCCACGCCGCCCGGCAGGCCGCGATCGCCCATCAGTTCGACCAGCTGCTTCAGTTTGCGCAGCTGCTCGTCGCGGTCGTCGCCCGCGAACTCCACCAGCAGGATGGCGTCCGGCTCGCCTTTCACGCACTGGTCCACGATGGCGCGGAAAGCGGGGTTGCCGCGCGCGAGCCCGATCATGGTGCGGTCCACCAGCTCCACCGCGGTGGGTTTCAGCTTCACGATGTGCTGCGCCGACTCCATCGCCTTGTAGAACGCCGGGAAGTGGCACACGCCGAGCGTCTTGTGCTTCGGCAGCGGTGAGAGATTGAGATGAATGCGGCGCGAGTACGCGAGCGTGCCTTCCGATCCGACTAGAAGATGGGCCATGTTGAACCCACCCCCACCCCGACCCTCCCCCTGAGAGGGAGGGTGAGTACTGCGCTGCGCGAGAATCATATCGAGGTTGTAGCCGCCGACGCGGCGCAGGAGCTTGGGATAGCGGTGCTCGATTTCCTCCGCTTCGCGCGCGGCGATCGCCCGGATCTTCTTCACCAGTTCCTGGTAACCGACGGGGCCCTCGACCTCGCTGTCGCCCTTACCTTCCCCGAACGCGTACGCCGCGCCGTCGGGCAACACGGCGTCGATCCCGCGCACGTTGTGCACCATGTTGCCGTATTGAATGGAGCGCGAGCCGCAGGAATTGTTGCCGGCCATGCCGCCGAGCGTCGCCTGGGCGCTGGTCGAGACGTCCACCGGATACCACAGCCCGTGCGGCTTGAGGTAAGCGTTCAACTGGTCGAGCACCACGCCCGGCTGCACGGTAACCGTGCGCGCGTCCTGGTCGAACTGAACGATCTGGTTGAGATGCTTCGAGTGGTCTATCACCAGCGCCGCGCCGACCGTCTGGCCGCACTGCGAGGTGCCGCCGCCGCGCGGCAGCACCGGCACCCCCTCTTCCACCGCGATGCGAAACGCGACGAGCGCGTCCTCTTCCGTCCGCGGCACCACCACGCCCACCGGCTCGATCTGGTAGATCGAGGCGTCGGTCGAGTAGCGCCCGCGCGAGGCGGCGTCGAACAGCACGTCGCCTCTAACCTCCCGCTTCAACCGCGTCGCGAGTGCCGAATCACCTGGAGAAATCTTTCGCATCGTCATTCAAAGGATGAACGTGGAACGTGGAAGGATGATCCCCCGCTTCGCGTGTGCTTCAGAGTCCCTCGCTTTCGCTGCGCCCGCCTGGAGGCAGGTTTTTCCGACCGGACGGCCGTGAAAGGAAGGGAACAACACGCTACCACCAAGTGAAACGGGTGAGGGTCATCCTTCCACGTTCCACGTTCATCCTTCGGGAGTTTCATGGCCCGTAACGGGTAAGCCTATAATAACGCACCCCACCCGGAGCCAAGCCATGAAACACCAGAGCGGCCGCCATTTCCTGCAGATTCCGGGTCCGACCAACGTGCCGGAGCGCGTGCTGCGCGCGATCGACAGCGCGACCGTGGACCACCGCGGCCCGGAGTTCCAGCAGATGAGCAAGGAAGTGCTGGCGGGGCTCAAGCACGTGTTCAAGACGAAGTCACCGGTCGTGATCTTCCCCGCTTCCGGCACCGGCGCGTGGGAGGCGGCGCTGGTCAATACGCTTTCTGCCGGCGACAAGGTGCTGATGGTCGAGACCGGCCACTTCGCGACGCTGTGGCACACCATGGCTAGTAAACTCGGGCTCGCGCCCGAGTTTATAAGGGGGGATTGGAGGCATGGCGCCGATCCTGCCGCAATAGAGGCGCGTTTGACCGAGGACAAGAAGCACGAGATCAAGGCGGTGTGCGTCGTGCACAACGAGACTTCCACTGGCGTGGTTTCGCGCATCGGCGAAGTGCGGAAAGCCATCGACCGTGCAAAGCACCCGGCGCTCTACATGGTGGACACCATTTCCTCGCTCGCCTCCATCGACTACCGCCACGACGAATGGGGCGTCGATGTGACTGTTGCCGGCTCGCAGAAGGGGTTGATGCTCCCGCCCGGCCTGTCATTTAACGCGGTATCCGACAAGGCGCTCGCGGCCGCGAAAATGGCGAAGCTCCCGCGCTCGTACTGGAACTGGGAGGAGATGATTGCTTCCAACAAGGACGGCTGGTTCCCGTACACGCCGGCGACCAACCTCCTCTATGGCCTGCAAGTATCGCTCAGGATGCTGCTGGAAGAGGAAGGGCTGGAGAACGTGTTCAAGCGCCACGACCGCCACGCCGAAGCCGCGCGCCGCGCGGTGCGCGCGTGGGGCCTGGAAATCCTGTGCGCGAATCCGACCGAATATTCCAGCTCGCTCACCGCGGTGCTGATGCCGGAGGGTCACAGCGAGATCGCCTTCCGCCAGGTGGTGCTCGACCATTTCAACCTGTCGCTCGGCTCCGGTCTGACAAAGCTCCGCGACAAGGTATTCCGCATCGGCCACCTCGGCGATTTCAACGATTTGATGCTGTGCGGAACCCTGTGCGGGATCGAGATGGGACTGGAAATTGCCCGGGTGCCGCACAAGAAAGGCGGGGCCGACGCGGCGATGGACTACCTCGCGTCGCAGCCCGCCGCGGCCGGCGCGCAGAAGCGCGCCGCCGCGTAGCTGGAAAGGCGTGACATGGAAAATCGTGACATGGCACGGCGTGACATGGTACTGCGTGACATGGTGAAGCGTTGCCGGTCGCAGAACCTGATCTCCCGCTAATCACGCCTTATCACGTCACGCACCATCACGTCACGCACCATCACGTCACGCCTTACCACGTCACTCATGAGAGGTAGCGAATGAAGCTTCGCGACCGCATCGGCATCGACATCAGCCGCCGCCTGAAGCTCGAAGACGCCATCGTGTGGGCGGCGAAGAACCAACTTCTCCACATCGACATCCAACTCGACACCGGGGACAACGCGCTGCCGAAATTCGATACCCGGCGCTGCGCGGGCGTGCACAAATTGCTCGACAAGCACGGCATCGAGCTCGGCCTGCACACGAATTCCGCGGTGAACGTCGCCGAATACTCGCCTCATGTTTCCGACGCGGTGACCGAGTACCTGAAGCGCTACGTGGACCTCGTTCCCAAGCTCGGCGCGAGCTGGACGGAGATGCACGCGGGCTACCATTTCACGAAGGACAAGAAGGCGCGCATGGAGGCCGGGAAGGAGCGCCTGAAGCGCGTCGTGGCGCATGCCGAGAAGAAGAAAGCGCTGGTGCTGCTCGAAAACCTCAACAAGGAGCCGGAGAAAGCGGAAGTCCACTACCTCGCGCACACCATCGAGGAGTGGCAGTACTACTGGGACATCAAGTCGCCGTGCTTCAAGCTGTGCTTTACCGCCAACCACGCGCACCTGGTCCCCGAGGGCATCGAGGGCTTCGTCAACGCGCTCGATTTCAAGCGGGTCGGCGAAGTCCGGCTTGCCGACACCTGGCGGAACGGCTACGAAGTGCACCTCAAGCCCGGCGCCGGCGACCTCGACTTCGGCGCGATGTTCAAGCTGATCGAGGGCAAGGGCTACCGGGGGTATTACACCAATGCTTTCACCTCGCTCGACGACATGGTCGCGGGGCGCGACTACCTCGTAGAGAAGGCCCGCGCAGCGGGCGTGAAAGTAGATTGAGCCGCCCATCCCTCATACCTTACAAGATTTAGAACTGGGCTAATCATGCGTCGCGTCGCTTCTACGCTTCTTGCCGCGTTCCTCGCCGTGCTCGCGGTCCCCGCCACCGCGCAAAGTTATCCGACCCGGCCGGTCCGGCTCGTCGTGCCATTCGCGCCCGGTGGCGGCACCGACATCAGCGCACGCATCCTCGCTGAAGGCCTGACCCAGGCTTTTCACCAGACCGTGGTGGTGGACAACCGCCCGGGCGCGGGCAGCGTGCTCGGCTGCGAAGTCGTGGCCCGGTCGGCCCCCGACGGCTACACGCTGCTGCTCGGCAACATCAGCATGGCGTTCAATGCCGCGCTCTACCAGAAGCTGCCCTTCGACACGTTGCGCGACTTCTTTCCGGTTTCGCTGGTGACCGACCAGCCGAACATCCTGGTGGCGCACCCTTCGCTGACGGCAAAGTCGTTCAAGGAATTCATTGCGCTCGCGCGCGCGCAGCCCGGCAAGCTTACCTACGCCTCCGCCGGCCTTGGCGCCGGCACGCATCTCGCGATGGAAATGCTGATGATGTCGCAGAACATCGACCTCGTGCACGTGCCGTACAAGGGCACGGGGCCCGCGCTGACGGCCCTGCTCGGCAACCAGATCTCGGCGTTCTTCTCGACCTTCGCCTCGGCGCTGCCGCACGTGAAGGCCGAGCGGTTGCGCGCCTACGCGGTGACGAGCGCCAAGCGCGCGCCGACGTTGCCCGAGGTGCCGACGGTCGCGGAATCGGGCGTGCCCGGATATGAATACAGCACGTGGTACGGGCTGCTTGCGCCGGCGCGCACGCCGCGCGCGATCACCGACAAGATCAACCAGACGACGATGGCCGTGTTGAATGCGCCGGACTACCGGGAGCGGCTGCTCGCCCAGGGATTGGATCCCGTTCCCTCGAGCGCCGCGCACTTTTCCGCCTACCTCAAGTCCGAGACCGAGAAATGGACGAAGGTGGTGCGGGCTGCGAAGATTCCGCTGCAATGAACAGCGCGGAGAAGCGTGACGTGATGAGGCGTGACGTGGTGCTGCGTGACATGATGCGGCGTGACCTGATGAAGCGTGATTCCCGTGTCCTCGGGTTTTGCGACCGACGGCGCTTTACCA
>CAZCGD010000455.1:0-9963 GCA_964498105.1 uncultured Streptomycetaceae bacterium | reverse complement strand
CTACCGCGAAGTCATCAGCGCCGAGTACATGGTGTTCGGCCGCAAGGGCACAGGCGGGCCGCAGGTCGCGGAAGTGAAGCGCATGCTCGCCGCCGAGCGGGATGCCCTCGCCGCCGATCGCGCCTGGCTCGATGCCCGCACCGCCGGCCTCGCGCGCGCCGACGCCGCGCGCGAGCAAGCATTCAGCGCGCTCGCCGCCTGAGGCGGGCGCTGCTCCCACTAAATCGGGATTAAATTAAATCGGGGACAGACCACCGTTTCCGACAGATGAAATCAACCGGCCCCGGCCTGAGTTGGAAAACGTGGTCTGTCCCTGATTTTTCGATTTTTTTTCACAGCGGATTTTTTCGCTCGTTCAGCTCGATGTACGTGCCCCACGGATCGGAGATGAACGCGAGCGCGTCGCCGGTTTGCGGGTTCGGCGTGTAGCCCCGGTCGATCTTGACGCTGGCGGCTTCGAGCTTTTTCAAACGCTCCTGCAGGTTCGTCACGTCGAAGCCGATGTGGTCGAGGATCCGCCCCTTGGTGGTCACGGTCGGCGTGTCGGTCCTGGCGAACCGCAACTGCACGCCGGGCAAGTCCGCGACCGGGCTACCGTCGCGCACGCCCGGCTTGGCGCCGAAGTGCTTCGCGTACCAGGCCTGCACCTCGGGAATGGCGGATTGCGGCACGAGGAATTGGACGTGTCCGTGCCGGATCGGCATCGTCTGGGTCCTGTCTTCCAGAATTTCGATCTTCAGGCCGTCGGTCGTGACGACGAAGGCCTGATCGAGCCGGTTGCCGTTTCCGGGCAGCACCGGCACGCCCGCGGCCTTCCACCTGCCGACGGTCTCCTGAACGTTCTGCACGATGAATCCGACATGGCTCACCACCGAGCCCTCGGTGCCGCCGGTCGGCGGCGTCCCGGTTTCGCGCAAATGCAGAAAGACCGCGACGCTGGGGAACCGCACGATTTCAAAAAAGCCCGGCTTGATCGCAGTGCCGCCCAGGCCCACAAATATTTTCTTGTTGGCCTCCACGCTGACCGAGTTGAGATGCAGGTGTCCCATGGTGACGCCTGCGTCGTTGGGCTGGAATGCCTGCGCCAGGGCCGTTCCCGGCGCCAGCAACGATATGAGCCACAGGGCTGAAGTCAGTTTTTTCATCGCGCCCTCCCTTGGGGAGTAAAAGTGGAAATAGACAAAAAAGAAAATGGGCCAGGCTATTATGAGGGCGCGGCTATTTCGCGAGGTTCTCCGCGAACCAGTCCATCATCGCCGGCCACGATTTATGGCGCACGTTGATGCAGAGGTGATCGCCGTCCGGATACACGAGGAGCTTCACGGGACCGCCGGCCTCCTTGGCCGCTTTCTCGGCGACACTGCGGTCCACGGTGTCACCCTTCTCACCGTGCACCACAAGATACGGACACTTGAGCCGCGGCAAAAAGCCTTCGAGGGAAAACAGCGCGCCGATCTTTCGCCCCTCCTCGAACGACACGCCGCCGAACAGATAGCAGTACGCGTCCGTCTGCATGGGCCCCAGTTCGTCCCACGCTTCCAGACCGTAGCGCACCGGCATCGACACGCAGGCGCGGATGCGCGGATCGGTGGCCGCCGCCCGCGGCGCGAAATAGCCGCCCATCGCCCAGCCGTACACACCGATGCGGTCCGGATCGATCTCCGGACGCTTCACGAGAAAATCCACGATCGCGATCGCGGCCTTCTCGTCATCGTGGACCATCTTGACGTTCTCCCACGTCTCGCCCTGGCCGGGCCCATCGTAGGTCACGGTGGCCATGCCGCGCAGCAGGAACTCGTCCTCGAGGCCGCGCATCTCTTCCTTGCGCGAGTCCATGCCGGGGATGATGATGACGCAGGGCGCTTTCGCGGCACCCGCCGGCACGCGCAGATATCCGATGAGCGTCGTGCCCTTGAACGGCACCGCGACGCGCTCGGCGGGCGGCTTCAGGTTCGGCGCGGCAAGCCGGTAGCATTCCCATGCCTTGCGGTCGGCCTGCTGTTTCTGCGCCATGTCCTGATAGAAGCGAAATCCGGCGAAGTGGTAGTACGCGGCCGCGCGACCGAACGCCTGCCCTGCAGTCACAAAGCGTTTCGCCGCGAGCGCCTCGCGGCCCAGTTGTTCGTGCCCCGCAGCCTTCGCCGACCACTCGCGGCACCAGATGTCCCAGCGGTCGATTCGCGCCAGAAGGTCCTGCAGCTCGAAATAGCCCACGCCGGACGCGAGAAATCGCGGTATCCAGTGCGTGCGCAGCGGAATCTTTCCGCTCGTGTTGTCCATCTTGTCCTGTGACATGCGCTCTCCCCTATTCTCAGTTCAGGTGAATCGACGTTTTCCGGTAATGTTGTCGCGTGCGTCACTCCACGCGCGCACCCGAGAGCTTCACGACCTTCGTCCACTTGTCGATTTCGCTCCTCAGGTACGCGTCGAACTCCTGCGGCGTGCTGCCCGAACTCGTCGTGGCGTCCCGCAGCAGGCGTTCTTTTGTATCCGGCGACTTCATGATCACCACGATCTCGCGGTTCAGCCGGCTCACGACGTCTTTCGACGTGCCCGCGGGCACCATCACGCCGTACCATTGCGAGGCCTCGTAACCCGGCACGCCCGCTTCCGCCATGGTAACGAGGTCCGGTTCACCCTCAAAACGCGTCGCGCTGCAGATGGCGAGCACCCGCATCTTGCCCGACTTCGAATGCGGGAACACGACCGACGCCGGCGGAATCACCACCGAAGCCTCGCCGGACAACGTCCCAATGATCGCCGGACCGGTGCCCTTGTACTGCACGAGCAGCATCTCGATGTGGGCGAGCATCTTCAGGAGTTCGTACGCCATGTGAGACGTGGAGCCGTTGCCACCCGACGCGTAGACGATCTGCTGCGGCTTGGCCTTTGCGAGCGCAAGCAACTGCTTCACGGTCCTGACCGGCAGCGACGGGTGCACCGCGACGGCGTTCGGCGCGGACCCGAGCAGAGACACGGCGTCGAGATCGCGCAGCGGATTGACCGGCCATTTGGGGTACAAGCTTACGTTCATCGCGGTGTTTGCCGACGCGAGCACCACCGTGTAACCGTCGGGAGCAGCCCTCGCGGCGACCTCGGTCCCGATCGTGCCACCCGCGCCGCCGCGGTTGTCGATCACGACCTGCTGACCGAGAACTTCGGAGAGTTTCTGCGCGACGAAACGCGCGACGAGATCCGTGCTGCCGCCGGGCACGAACGGCACGATGAACCGGATCGGCTTGGACGGATAGACCTGCGCTCCGACCGGGGAAATACTCGACACCATGAAAACCGCCGAGAGCACGATCAGGGTAATTCGGCAAACGCATTGCATGGCTGTCCCTCGGTTGGCGGCCGTCACACCCGCGGCACTGACGATGTTCGCGAACTTCTCCATTGCGGCGCGCAGGAAGCCGGCAGCCTATGCGCTAACGCGCGACTTTGGCGCCGGCCTCGACGAGCAACCCGCGCATCTGCGCCGTGGAACTGTCGAAGAATTTCGCCGATTCGGCGCTGCCGAGAAAGCTGTCCTCCAGCTGATTCTCCTCCAAATACTTCTTCCAGCTCGCGGTCTTCGTCAGCCGCGAAAACAGGTCTTCCCAATACGTTTTCGCCTCTGCCGGAATGCCCGGTGGTGCTACGACGCCGCGCGCCTGCTGCGGGATCGGTATGTTGATGCCCTGCTCGCCGATGGTGGGAAGGTCGGGAAACGACGCGAGCCGCTTTTCGGTGAGCGTCGCGATCATCCGGAGATTGCCGGCCCGGATGTGCTCGCCGGCCTCCTGCGGCTGCAAAAACATGATTTGCACATGCTCGCCCAGCAGGTTTGACAGCCGCTCCGCGCCGCCGGGAAATGAAATGAAGGCCCAGTTCGCCCCGGTGGCCTTCTGCACCAGCAGTCGGGTGAGATTGTCGACCGACGTGAAAGATCCCCCAGATTGCTTGAGCTGGCCCGGGTTCTTCTTCGCGGCGGCAATGAAATCCTGCATGCTTCGATACGGCGAGTTCGCCTTGACCGCGACCACCGCCGGCTCCACGACCATGCGCGCGATGGGTGTCAGATCCATCAAGGTGACCTTGGCCTCGGCGCTGGTCAGCGGCACAACCACCCAGACGGTGGTAAAGAGCGCGATGGTGTGCGCTTCGCCCTTCTTCTCCGCCATATAGGCCATCGCGACCGCGCCACCACCGCCGGTCTTGCTAGTGATCTGCAATCGTTGCGAGAGCAGCTTTTCCTTATCCAGTATCGAGCCCATTGCCCGCACGAAAAGATCGGCGCCGGAGCCGGGCCCGCTGTGTATCACCATCTCCACCGGTCTCGCCGGCTGGAAAGCAAGCGACGGCTGCGACGCGAGGAGACTACCCGCAATCAGCCAGCCCGCAACCACCATCGAAAACGTGCCCGGCCTTGTCATATGACTACTCCTTGTGAGTATGTAGGGTCAGTGAGTATGTAGGGTAGTGAGTATGTAGGGTCAGTGTAAACTTCTCCGCCAATTTAAGCGCCAATTTAAGGGGCCAGGCTCAAATAAGTGAGGGCTCCTGTCCACGGCGAGGGGCGGCAGTGCGTTCAGGGGCACACGACCTATCGAAAAGCGCTGGACTTGCCTGCGCCATGCCGCGCCGCCGCCGCATGCATCTCGATGGTGTTCCACTTCACTTACTTGAGCCTGGCCCCTTAATTCGCTGCCTTCTGTCTAGTCGACCCGTATGCCCGACTCCCTGATCACTTTTCCGTACTTCGCGATCTCGGAGCGGATGTAATCGCCGTACTCGGCCGGCGATGGCATTGTGAACGGAAAAATCCCGAGGCCGGCGAGCCGCTCTTTCACGTCCGGCATGCCGAGGATGGTATTGATCTCGCGGTGCAGCTTGGCCACGATCGGCTTGGGCGTGCCGCGCGGCGCCTGCACGCCGTACCAGTTGTCCACCGTAAAACCGGGCACCCCGGCTTCGGCGACGGTCGGAATCTCCGCGAACTGCTCGACGCGCTTCGCGAACGTCACCGCGAGCGGCCGGATGCGGTTCGCCTTGATGCTCCCGAGCGCGGTCGACATCGTCGCGAAAATCAACTGGATGTTCCCGCCCACGAGGTCCAGCATCGCCGGCGCGCCACCTTTGTACGGCACGTGGTTCATCTTCACGCCCGCGAGCGTGCTGAACAGCTCCCCCGCGAGATGGTCGGCGAAGCCCACGCCCGAGGAGCCGTAGGTCAGCTTGCCGGGATTAGCTTTGGCGTGCGCGATCAGCTCCTTCACCGATTTGGCCGGTACCGAAGGGTGCACGACCAGTACGTTCAGCGCGGACACCGCGCGCGCGACCGGCTCGAAATCCTTCACCGGATCGTAGGGCAGCTTGCTGTACAGGCTGGGGTTCACCGCGACCGGGCCGATGGTGCCGAGCACGAGCGTGTAGCCGTCGGGCGTTGCGTGCGAGGCGATTTCCATGCCGACAACGCCATTGCCGCCCGGGCGGTTGTCCACGATCGCCTGCTGGCCCCAGGCTTCGGTAAGCTTCTGCCCGAGGGTGCGCGCCGTGACGTCGGCGCCGCCGCCGGGAACCACCGTGATGATGATGCGTATCGGCTTCGTCGGGTAGGCGGCGACCGGGTCCTTGCCGCGATCCGCCGCCGACGCAACGGATACTGCGAGGCAAAACAAGGCGATAAGAAATGCACGCATGATGTTCTCCGTCGATTGCCTTTTACTATAGCCTATTGTTTCGCCCATGCGCTGAGGACACCACGATGACGCTCCCCGCCCGCAAACCCGCTGCATCGCCTGTCGATATGACCGCGACCGAAATCGCCGCGGCCGTCGCCTCCGGCAAAACCACGTGCGAAGCGGTTGCGCGCGCGTATCTTGAGCGCATCGAGGCGCGCGAGACGCAGGTACTCGCGTGGCAGCACCACGACCCCGCGCACGTCTACGCGCAGGCGCGCGCGCTGGATGCCAGCGGCAAGCGCGGCCCGTTGATCGGCGTGCCGTTCGGCATCAAGGACATCATCGACACCAGCGATCTGCCGACCGAAATGGGCTCGCCCATCTACAAGGGCCACCGGCCGCGGGGGGACGCAGCGTGCGTCGCGTTGACGCGCAAGGCGGGCGGCGTGCTGATGGGCAAGACCGTCACCACTGAATTCGCGAACCGCTTCCCCGGCAAGACGCGCAACCCGTACGATCCCTCGCGCACGCCCGGCGGCTCCTCCAGCGGGTCGGCCGCCGCCGTCGCCGACGGCATGGCAGCGCTCGCAATCGGCACGCAGACCACCGGCTCGACGATACGCCCCGCCGCGTACTGCGGCGTGTTCGGTTACCGCCCCACCTACGGCGACCTGCGCTGCGTCGGGGTCAAGGAAGCGTCGGGCTCGCTCGACACCCTGGGACTGTTCGCGCGCTCGATCGATGACATCGAGCTCTACCGCAGCGTGCTGCTGGACGCAGACCCCGCACCGATCGCGGAAGATGCGCGCCCGCCGCGCGTCGGCTTCTGCCGCACGCTGTTCTGGCCCCGCGTCGAACGCGGTACGCAGCAGCTGATCGAGGACGCCGCGCGCAAGCTCGCGCGCGCCGGCGCGCCGGTGAAGGATGTGGAGCTGCCGTCGGAATTTCAAGACATCAAGGACACGCACCTGCGGATCTCAAGCTACGAGTTCGCGCGCAATTTCACCTGGGAAATCGAGAACCACTGGGACAAGCTGAGCGAGATGCTGCGCAACGGGCGCCTGAAGGACGGGCTCGCGTGCAGCTTCGAGAAGTATCGCGACGCGCGCGACCGCGCCGAGCGTTGCCGCGAGCGGATGGCGGGCGTTTTTGGCGACCACGACGTGTTGTTGACGGCGGCGGCGGCCGGCGAGGCGCCGGTCGGGCTCAGTGCGACGGGGGATGCGTCGTTCTGCCTGATCTGGACCACGATGCACGTGCCGTGCATCACGCTGCCGGTATTCAAGGGCCCGCACGGCCGGCCTGTCGGATTGCAATTGATCGGCAAACGCAATGGCGACCGCGCGCTGTTTGCTGCGGCAAAATGGGTATATCGGGAGCTCACGAAATAACGGGTGACGAGCGAGTATTCAAGGGGCCAGGCTCAAATAAATGAGGGCTCCTGTCCACGGCGAGGGGCGGCAGTGCGTTGAGGGGCAGTCGACCTATCGAAAAGCGCTGGATTTGCCTGCGTCATGCCGCGCCGCTGCCGCATACATCTCGATGGTGTTCCGCTTCATTTATTTGGCCCCTTACTCCAGGGCCTTCAGGCCGGCCATCAAGTCCGACACCTGCTCTACCGACTCCAGCGACCAGACGGCTGCGATCGTCCTTTCGATTTGCGCGGGCGTTAGTATCGACGCCGTCAGCGCGCGGAACTTGCGCTCCAGCTCTTATAGAGCTCCTGTCCGGGTCGGACCAGTGTAACCTGTTGATCTCAGGTAACAAGCCGGTCATATATCGTCCATACAAATCTTAGAAGGCCATTTTTGCAGCCAAAATTGCTGTTCTAAGCAACGCGTCGGTGACTCCGGCGTGGGCTGCTTGGCGCTTAGAACGATGGTTTCGATAGTGATATTGACGTTCTAAGGTCAGAAGACACGTCAAATTTGACGGAAAATCTCGTCGGCGCTGGTACTTGGCGTGGTCCGACCCTGAGCTTGCGATACCGGAGTCATTGCGTTGACGACCCGGGCGCGCGGGCCTAGCCTGTGGCTTCGCGCCACCTTGAGCGGCAATAAAGAACTGGGGGAATCCATCGGGGACAGGCTGAGCTGACCGGGGTTTTAACGCGGGACGGAAGCGGGAACCAGCAAGGAAAGGAGACATCATGGCGAGAATCGAACTCCACGACCCCACGGGCAGCATCGAGGTCAAGCAGCCCCATGCTGCGCGGCTCGATGCGATTCGCGGCAAGCGCATCGGCTTTCTCACCAACGAGCAGTGGCAGGCCTATTTCGCCCTGCCGGTCATCAGGGAATTGATCGAGAAGGATTTCCCCGGGACCGAGGTGCTGCCGATCGATACCTTCCCGAAGGGCAACGATCAAATCGGCCTGCCCGCCACGGCGAAGCTGGTGAAGGAGAGCGGCGTCGACGCCATCATTATCGGCAACGCGGCTTGAGGGTCGTGCGCCACAGCATGCGGCCGTGCAGCCGCTAATCTCGAAGCGCTCGGCATCCCCACGGTGATGCTCGCGCGCAAGGACTTCGTCGGCGTCATCCGCAACCTGATGTCGGGCCGCGGGTTTGCGCCGGACACCGCGATGGTGATCTTTCCCATCGAGAGCTTCCTGCCCGGCAGCGACACGAATCCCGTCAGGCAGCGCAAGCAGGAGTTCTACGACGGGCTCACGCGCTGGGCCCCTGCCGGCGCGGGCGGCAAGCCCGGCGAGAGCCAAATGTTCGCCGTCGAGCACGGACCGGATACCGACGCGACGCTCGCCGCCAACCGTGCCTACGCGCAGCGCCTGTGGGGCGACGGCCTGCCGCTCGTGCCCGCGACGCGCGAGCGCGTGGACTGGATACTGCGCGGCTCGGTGCTGCCGCGTGCGCACGTGCTGGGCAAGTTTCCGCCGCGCGGTGGCGTAGCAACGGTCGAGGGCGCGGCGATCGCGCTCGCAATGGCCGGCGGACGGCCCGAATACCTCCCAGTGCTGACTGCCGCGGTCGAGGCCTTTCTCGACCCGCACTCCGACGCAGACGCGCTGCAGGCAGACTCGGGCAGCGTATATCCGGTCATCATCGTCAACGGCCCGATCGGCCGGCAGATACGGCTCAACGACGGCTTCGGCTGCCTCGGCCCCGATCCGCGGCATCCCGCGGGCGCCGGAATCGGGCGCGCGCTGCGCCTCATGCAGCAGAACCTCGGCGGGGCCGTGCCCGGCGTCGGCGCGATGGCGATGTACGGCGCGATGCGCTACACGAACGCGGTTTTTGCGGAGGACGAAGCCGGATTGCCCGCGGGCTGGCTGCCGCACGGCACCGAGCGTCACGGCTACGCGCGCGGCACGAACTCGGTGTCGCTCGTGTTCGCGAACGGCGCGACCAACATCAAGCGTCGCAGCGCGATCAAGGAGACGCCCGAGGAGGACGTGCTGCAGGGCATGCATCGCATCGCCGACGTGCTTGCCGGCGCGCAGCTCGGCTGCCTCGTCGGCTACCGCGACGGCACGCCGGGCGTCCTGATGATTCCGCAGGTCGTTGCGCGGATGATGGCCGAGCTCAAGTGGACCAAGGCCTCCATCCGCGAATTCCTCTGGGATCATTCGAAGGTGCCGATGGAACGCCTGCGCCGCTCCGGCGCGCGCCAGTGGATCGAGATCCAGGCGCCCGAAAGCCTCGGTCACGATCCGTGGCCGATCGCGTCGAAGGCCGATAACCTCGTGCTCGTCGTCGCCGGCGGCGGGCACCCCACCAACGCATACTGGCTGCCCGGCTGCAGCCCGCACGTCATCGGCCGCGAGATCCGCATGCCCGAGTCGTTCGACGTGCTGCTCGCCGAGGCGGCGACCGAGCTGGAACCGAACACCTGACCGGCGCGGCGGAAACCGCGACAAGGAGACGTTTCCCCAATGACCGCATTGAACGAACTGAGCGCCACCGAAATGGTGGCGGCCGTGCGCGCCGGCAGGACGACCTGCGAGGCCATCACGCGCGCCTGCCTCGAACGTGTCGCCGCGCGCGAGCAGGAGGTGCAGGCTTGGCAGTACATCAGCCCCGACCAGGCCATCGCCGAAGCAAAAGCGCGCGACCGCTCGGACCGCAAAGGCTTCCTGATCGGCGTGCCGTTCTCGGTCAAGGACATCATCGACACCGCCGACATGCCGACCGAGTACGGCTCGCCGATCTACGCCGGGCACCGGCCGCGGGCCGATGCCTCTTGCGTGGCCCTGAGCCGCAAGGCGGGCGGCGTCCTGCTGGGCAAGTCGGTGACCACGGAATTCGCTAACGTCCACCCTTCGAGAACGCGCAACCCCCTG
>CAZCGD010000454.1:0-1781 GCA_964498105.1 uncultured Streptomycetaceae bacterium | reverse complement strand
TCACCCGCGCATCGACGCCAGCGAAGCGGAATACGTGTCACTCGACCCGCGCCTGCCCGATCCGGTGCGCAAGGCGCTGGCGAAGCAATTCCAGACCCGGCTGAACGAGCTGGTGGTGTATCCCACCAACTACGCGTGCCCGAGCGCCGTGCTGCGCGACACGAACAAGCGCGAGAACTTCGGCATTACGGACGTCATGTCCCCTTGGTCAGGCGCGGTCGCCGAGGATGAAGCATGACGTGGTACGGCGTGACATGGTGAATCGTGACATGGTGAATCGTGACATGGTGAAGCGTGACATGGTGAAGCGTGACGCGATGAGGCGTTGCTGGTCACTAGCGGCCAGGTTTCACGCTCTATCATGTCACGCGGTATCACGTCACGCTCCATCACGTCACGCAGTACCATGTCACGCTTTGTAGGCCGATGATTCGCGCAGCGATCATCGGCCTCGGCCGCTGGGGCCGGAACCTCGTCAACAGCGTGCAGGGCACGAGCGATGCGATCCGCTTCGTCGCCGGCGCGGTGCGCGACCCCGCGCGGTCGGTGGCCTACGCCCGCGAGAAAGGCTTTCCGCTCTACGATTCGTACGAGCGAGCGCTGGCGGACCCGCAGGTGGGTGCGATCGTGCTCGCCACGCCGCACACCCAGCACGCAGCGCAGATCGTCGCGGCGGCCAGGGCGCGCAAGCACGTCTTCACCGAAAAGCCGTTCGCGCTGACGGTGAAGAGCGCAAGAGCGGCGCTGCGAGCCTGTGCCAAGGCCGGCGTCACGCTCGGCGTTGGCTACAACTGGCGCTTCCAGCCCGCGCTGCAGGAAATCCGCGCCATGCTGAAGGACGGCCGGCTCGGCAAGCTGCTGCACGTCGAGGGCAACTTCTGCGGCCCCAGCGCCTACCGCTTTCCGAAGGGACACTGGCGCCAGGCGCGCGAGGAAGGCCCCGCCGGCGGCATGACGGGGCGCGGCGTGCACGTGGTGGACGCCTTCCTCACCCTCGCCGGCCACGTGGACACCGTGCACGCGCAGAGCCTGCGCCGCGTGCTCGACTACGGCATAGACGACACCACCTCGATGCTGTTCCGGTTCAGAAACGGCGCGACCGGCTATCTGGGCACCGTCATCGCCACTGCGGAAACGTGGCGCATGCAGGTCTTCGGCTCCAGGGGCTGGGTGGAAGTGGGAGACGTCGAGCACCTGACGACGTGGCAGATGAAAACCTGCCTCGTGGATCCGCAGAACCTGCTCGCGCACCGCCCGCCGCAAGTCGTTACCTTCCCCGAACTCAGCACCGAGCGCGCCGAGCTGGAGCACTTCGCCCGCGCCGCCGCAGCAAAACGCCCGCTTGCAGTCGACGGCGGAGATGAAGAGCACGGCGTTGCAGTATTTGAAGCGATCCTCAAGTCGGCGAAGACGCGCAAGACCGTGCGTGTCACCGGGAAGGGGTGAATAGCAGCAATCGACAGGACTAGGGCAGTTTCAAAAGCAAGATCAAAAGTTAATGGACAGGATTAACAGGATTAACAGGATTAAATCAACACCAAGATCCCGGACGACGAACAAGACTCAAACGGGAACTATTGTTCTAATTTTGCTTCGGACCAATCCTGTAAATCCTGTCCATTTTTGCACTTGATTTTGTTTCGGTCTAATCCTGTTAATCCTGTCTATTGTTGTTCTTTTCTACTAGAAGCGATCGACCCTGAACGGCGTCAAGTCGATCGCGGGACGCCGGTTGCCGACCAGGTCGGCAATCAGGCGTCCGGTGGGCGCGCCGCCGCACA
>CAZCGD010000453.1:0-5286 GCA_964498105.1 uncultured Streptomycetaceae bacterium | reverse complement strand
GTCGAATTTCTTCTCGGCGTAAAGCGCCTGGGCTTTCTTCAGGCAGCCGGCGAGGCCGTTCAAGTGCTTGATGAAGACGGGCACGGAAATGGGGTACATCGAAACAGCCATGGGTGGTCTCCTGGGAGTTGGTTGGGCGGGGGCTATTCTAAGGCAAAAGGCAAAAGGCAAAAGGCGAAAGGCGGAAGGGGGTAACTGAAGGCGAAAGGTGAAAGGGAAACGAGAAATAGGGTCAGGTTCACGTTTCTGCTGAATCCGTTGCCAGAAAAGTGGACCTGACCCCATTTACGTGACATGGCAGATAGGTCGCGCCATGCCGGCGGCGGGATGTGGTCGCAAATTGCGACCACATCTTTTCTTTCTTGTCCGTTGATTTGAAACCTTGCGGCAGGGGTAGGGATGACCCGGGGCGTTCCCCGTATGCCACTACTGGCGTTGCGCGTCTCGGAGAACGTCAGGCCGGGAGAGGGCGCGCGTGAATGATTTCGCGGCGGCCGACTGGCCTGAGTTCGGAGGCGGAGAGCGTCACTACGGCGACGGTCTCGCCGTCCAGCGCCACGAATTCCACTTCGAAACCCTTGCCGCCCGCGTGTGCGTGCACGATCGTGCCGACATCGCCCGTTTTGAGGCGGTGCGCCGGCAGATCCACGGCCAGAACGACGCTGTCGAGTTCCTTGATCATGTCTTCAGCTCCGGGAGCGGGTAAGCCGTCACGAAGTTTGGAATATCACCGTCCGATTCGATAAACCATATTACTCGTAATCGGGGGTTCCGACCATCCGGCGAATTCAGAGCCCCATCTATGGTGTAACGGGTTCCAAAGGCCGTCCGGTCAATGACCGATACCTCATTCGATCCGGCATGCGCGATGAGTGCCTGGATCAGTGTTTCGGGTGTGGCGCGCGAGAAACCGAACAGGCCAAAGAAGCGGGCCTTGTGTCGTCCCGTGGGGTGTACAGCGGAGAGCAGATAGTCCGATATCTTTTTGGCCTTGACCACCGCCCGATCCAGATTTGGAAGTTTCATATTGCTTCAAGGTTGGAAGCAGGGCCAGTCTCGACTTCCGGCGCAGCTAAAGGCGCCAGGCTCGGATTACAAAAACTGGCTCATCGCACGGGCAGGCCGGATCAATCGCAGCGCCCGCCGTCGTCAGGGCGCCAGGGATTGGAGAAGGTGCTCAGCGATTCCAGGAAGACGACGAGGTCGGTCTGCTCGCGCGCGGTGAGGTTGAGCGGCTTGGCGGGCCGCCCGTCTTTCGCGTGCAGGCGGACGGGATCGAGATCGGAGTAGTGCCGTACGACGTCGGCGATGGAATCGACGTTGCCATCGCGCCCATAGGGTGCGGTCAGGATCAGGTTGCGCAGCGACGGCACCTTGAACTCGCCGAAATTTCCCTTCTCGAGGGATGCCTGGCGCGTGTGCGCCGCACTGGCGCCGGTCTTGTCGTCGTTGTAGGGCCCCAGCAGGTTGAATCGGCTATGCAGCAGTTGCCGGACTCCGGCGTGGCGGCCGGGATCCGGTTTGCCGAGCGGCTCAAAGCGCGACAGGCCGGTGTTGAAGAACCCGCCGCTGGTGAAATTGGGGCCGGCGTGGCAGGCGGTGCAGCCGCCCTTGCCGATGAAAATTTTGAGCCCGCGCTGCGCCGGCTCGGAATAGCTCCACGCAGAAGGCGGCTGCCCCCGCGCCAAGGCGTCGCGGAAGCGGTCGAATGGCGTGGCCCCGCTCATCAGCGTTTCCTGAAAGGCGGCGAGGGCCTTGCCGACGTTCACGAGCACCGCCTCGTCATCGGTGGGCGAGGGCGCGGCTCCGAAAGCCTTGCGGTAGCGGCAGGACAGTTGTTCGTCGTTGCGCACCAATTGCGCCACGTGGCGCGGCGTCGCCGCCAGTTCGCGCTGGTCCAGGATCGGGCGCAGGCTCTGGGACCACAGGCTGTCGGCGGCGCCGTCCCAGCCGTACCAGTGCGCGCCGATCAGGTTCATCAGCGTCGGCGTGTTGCGCTCCACCTCGACCATGCCGACGCCGCGCCGCAGGTTGTCGGACCAGTTGCGCTCCGGGACGTGGCAGGTCGAACAGGACGTCGTGCCGTGGCCGGAGAGGCGTTGGTCGAAGAACAGACGCGTTCCGAACTCGATCGCGTCGCGTTTCCCCGATACCCGGTTGGTCGGGTCATACGGCACCGGCGCCGGCCACGGCCCGTGGGACAGGATGCGCTTGATCTCGCTGTCGGTGCAAGCGGGTTTGGCGGTGAGGCTCTCGTCCGCCGGACTGGCCCACGGCAGCATCGCGCAGGCTGCGCTGACCGCAGCGTATGCAATGCGCGACGCGGTACGTGTCGGCCGGCTGGCGTTGGAGATTATGACCTGTACTCCTTGCGCTCCGCTTCGTGGGTGCGATTACCCCGCGCTGTTATGCTACCAAAAAATCCGGGAAATAAGGGGCGCATCCCCCGTTTTCTTGTTCCCATCGCACGGTAACGGCACTAGAATCAACTTTCGCCGCGCATAACAAGAAGATCGCGTCTCCAGGGAAGCAGCGGCGCACATTCTGAAGGAGAGAGGGTATGTCACAGATGATTACCACAACGCTCACCGTCAACGGCAAGAGCCATACCGTCAACGCGCTGCCCGACACGCCGTTATTGTGGGTGTTGCGCGAACATTTAAAACTGACTGGCACCAAGTACGGATGCGGCGTCGGCCAGTGCGGCGCCTGCACGGTGCACATCGACGGCAAGCCCAATTACGCCTGCTTGAACCCGATCAAGGATATGGGAGGCCGCCGCGTCACCACGATCGAGGGGCTGACCCCGGACTCGAGCCATCCGCTGCAGAAGGCATGGATCGCGGAGCAGGTGCCGCAGTGCGGCTACTGCCAGTCCGGCCAGATCATGCGCGCCGCGAGTCTGCTCCAGGAAAATCCGCGTCCCAGCCGACAGGAAATCGTGGAGTACATGCAACCGAACATCTGCCGCTGCGGCACTTATATCCGCATCGGGCGCGCCATCGAGCGCGCGGCGAAGGAGGGCTAGCCGTGGAAGCCAAGGCAAAAGGCAAAAGGCAAAAGGGAAAAGTGTCGAACCACGATCCACGACCCACAACCCACGCTGTTCCTGAAGAGCTGAATGAGGGACGCCGCCGTTTCATGGCCGGCGCGGCGGGGCTCACCTTCGGAGTGGCGCTCGGCGTGCCGGCGGTCTTCAGGGCCGGTGAAGCGGAAGCGCAGGCGGGAGCGGGGAAAGCGGTGGCGATCAACGCGTGGGTGACCCTGCATACCGACGGCACCGTCGCCATCATGTCGCCGGCGGCGGAGATGGGCCAGGGTTCGCTCACCGCGCTCCCCATCATCCTGGCGGACGAAATGGATGCCGACTGGTCCCGGGTGAGGATTGTGCCGGCTCCGCCTCGGGGCAAGCTCTACGGCAACCCGGCCTTCGGCGGCGAGCAGTACACCGCGGGGAGCGCCACGGTCAGGGGCTACTTCAACAGCCTGCGTCAGTTCGGCGCCCAGGTGCGCTACGTGCTGGTCGAGAACGCCGCGAATCACTGGGGGGTTCCGATCACCGAGCTCGCGACGCAGCCGGGCGTGGTCATCCATCAGAAGACGGGCCGGCGGCTTACGTATGGCGAGATCGCGGCCTTCGCGAAGATCCCGGCGCAGGCACCGGAGATAGTCGTCGAGCCCGTTTCGAAGGCGCAGTTCCGCCTGGTCGGCAAGGATGTTCCGCGGGTGGATGTCGCGGGGAAGGAGAACGGTGCGGCGCAGTACAGCATCGACGTGCAGGTGCCGGGCATGCTCTATGGCGCGATCCTGCGCGAGCCGATGGAAGGCGCGGCGCCCGAGCGCGTCGACGACGCGGCAGCACGCGCGGTCGAGGGCGTCATACGGGTCGTGCCACTCAAGTACGGCGTGGGCGTGCTCGCGGAAACGCCGTGGGCTGCGTTCAAAGCCAAGAACGCGCTCAAGGTGACGTGGAGCCGCAGCGCGAAGGGTTGGGGCTACTCGAGCGACAAGGGTTTCCAGATGTTCGCGGCCGCGGCGCGCGATGCGCAGCGCAATGGCGTGGCCTGGGAAACCAAGGGTGACGCTCCGGAAGCAATGAAGAAAGCGGTCACGGTATTCGAAGGCGAGTACCGCGCCGACTACGCCTACCACGCCCAGATGGAGCCGCTCAATTCGGTGGCTGCGGTTTCCCCCGCGGGCGACTCGGTGGAGGTCTGGGTCGGCACGCAGAGCCAGACCATCACGGTGACTGCGGTCGCGAAGGCGCTCGGCATTGCCGAGGGCAAGGTCAAGTTCAACGGCATGCTACTCGGCGGCGGCTTCGGGCGCCGCGGCAACCGCGACGTCGAGTTCATCGTGGATTCGGTGCTGATGTCGAAGGCCGCCGGCCGTCCGGTCAAGGTGATGTGGACGCGCGAGGACGACGTGCACAACGGCCGCTTCCGCCCGCTCTACGTGAACCGCATTCGCGCCGGCCTCGACGCATCGGGAAAGGTCATCGCCTGGCACCACCGCGTGGCCTGTGACGAAGTGCTCGCGTTCATGGACCCTGAGCGCTACAAGGTATCTAAGGGCCGCGACAATATCGCGATGCGCGGCACGGAGATGCCGACTTATGCGATTCCCGACCAGTTGAGCGAGGGCCTGCAGCAGCCGACCGGCATGCGCACGAACCCGCTGCGCGCGATCGGGGTCGGGCAGAACAGCTTTGCGAATGAAGTTTTTATCGACGAGCTTGCCGCGAAGCAGGGCGTGGACCCGGTCCAGTTCCGGCTCCAGTTGCTCGACAAGACTCCGCTGGCGCAGCGCGGCCGGCATGTGATCGAGGAAGTCGCGAAGATGGCCGACTGGACGCGGAAGCGCGCGGGGCGCGGCCTCGGAATCGCCTACCTCGACTATTCCGGCACCCAGGTTGCCGGCGTTGCCGAGGTCGCGGTTGACCGGCAAACCGGCGCGATCAAGGTGCACAAGTTCTGGTGCACCATAGACTGCGGCGTCGCCGTGCAGCCGGACAACGTGATCGCGCAGACCGAGAGTTCGATCGTCTACGGCCTGGGTCTCGCGCTCACCGAGCGCATCACCATCGCGGACGGCGCGGTGCAGCAGTCGAATTTCTTCGACTACCAGGTGCCGCGCATGGCGGATCTGCCGGAGGTCCACATCAAGCTGATTCCGACCCGCAACCACCCGACCGGGGCCGGCCAGATGGCGACGCCGCTGGTGCCGTCGGCGATCTCCAACGCAGTGTTCCAGTTGACCGGCGTCCGGCTGCGCCAGCAGCCGATG
>CAZCGD010000452.1:0-3435 GCA_964498105.1 uncultured Streptomycetaceae bacterium | reverse complement strand
TCGCCAAACGGGGGGGTACGTTTGCCGGGTTGTCGCACTCACGTGATGCGATCGCCCGGGATGATGGAAAACTTCAAAGGAGATCGAGCATGCATAAGAACCTGATAGTAGTGGCCGTTGCGGGAGCGTTGGCTGCCCCTGTCACGGCGCTGGCGCAAACGACGATCTACGGCCTCTTCAACGCGGAGTGGGGCGCAAGCGTGGACCAGCCAAATCAAGCCAACGGTGCCTCCCGCGCTGACGGGGAAGGTTTCAACTCCGGCGCCTCCCGCATCGGGTTCAGAGGCGAAGAGAAGATGGGTGGGGGTCTCGCCGCCTGGTACCAGTGCGAATCGGAGATAGGGCTTTTCGCCCGCGGGAACGGAGCCCAGGGAACGTTTATTGATACTACCGATGCATTGTGGTGCACGCGTAACAGCGCTGTCGGCCTTAAAGGTGAATGGGGCAATTTTTTCATCGGCTCCTGGGACTCGCCGCTCAAACGCGCATCGGCTGTGACCCGCATTACCAACGAGACCGGCTGGTTTGGCACGCAGGGCATGACGTTGCGGTCAGGAGCGGGCAGCCCCAACATGTCGCAGCGGAACACGGACAGCTTCAACTACGACTCGCCGAACTGGGGCGGTTTCTCGTTCAGCGGGCAGATGACCACCCAGCAGGCGTCGCTCGATAATACGGACCCGGCTCCGTCCGGGGCTGCCGTAGACGGGCGCATCTACTCCCTTATGGTCCAGTGGGCGGGCGGTCCCCTGACGGTGGTTGGGGGTTACACGAAGAACGACAAGAATCGTGCGACCGGTGGTGGCGGTACTGCGGCTCCTACCAACACGGGTGCGGAAGACACGGCTTCGCTCCTTGGCGTGAAATACACAATCGGTCCCGTCGTGACGGGCTTCACCTGGGCCCAGCGGGAGTCCAACCCCACACCGACTACGCAGGGCAAGCGGAAGGGCTATAACCTCGCCGCTGATTGGCGTATCAGCGGACCCCATTCGCTGATTGGTGCTTACTCTGTGGCCGGTGACCTCACGGGCAACGTAGCGAACACGTCGGGGTCGGATACCGGCGCCAATCAGGTGCAGATCGGCTACAAGTACGGCTTCTCCAAGCGCACCGTCGGAACCATTGGTTGGGTCAAAGTGGATAACGACACCAACGGCACCTACAACCTGACGGACCTCGCCAGCGGTAGCGGGAATGTCCAAACTGGGCAATCCGCCAGTGCGTTCGTGCTGAGCCTTTCGCACTCCTTCTAAGCACTTAATACAGTCGTACTTAAGGGGCGCTTCGGCGCCCCTTTTTTTGGTGCGCCCGGCAGGGCGCACCCATTTGATGGTGCGAGTCCATTACACGCCTGACATTTAACTGGCGAGTCTATACAAAATCTTGTATAGTATCGATGTGAAACCGGTTGAGTTTCTCGGCGATTCGTTGGGTGCGCTGAGATTGTTCCCGCGATCGGCCCGGCGGGAAGCCGGATTTCAGCTCGACAAGGTCCAGCACGGACTTGACCCCGACCATTGGAAGCCCTTGAAATCAGTCGGTGCGGGCGCACGGGAGATCCGGGTACGAGACCAAAGCGGCTCATTTCGGATAATTTACTACGCGCAACTGGCCGATGCTGTCTACGTTCTACATTGTTTTCAGAAGAAAACGCCGAAGACATCGAGTAGCGACGTCAAGCTCGCGCGAACGCGCTTCAAGGAACTGATGAGGTAAGCAGAATGAGCAGAAAACGTTTCGAAAGTATTTGGGATGCAATCGAGGATACCCCTCAGGAAGCAGGGGCAATGCGCACCCGGGCGGATTTGATGCTGCAATTGCAGGAACATCTGCGCGAGCACCGGCTGAGCCAGAGCGCGACTGCAAAGCTGCTGAAAGTTACCCAGCCGCGGGTTTCAGACCTGATGCGGGGCAGAATCGATTTGTTTTCCGCGGACATGCTGATAGAGTTGCTCGGACGCTTGGGCGCGCGCGTGAAGGTAAGTGTCGAGTTCAGACGTGCGGCCTAGCAGCCCCGCCGTGCCTGGCCCTCCAACAGACTGTCGGCGGAAAGGACGTATTCCGCAAGGATCGAACCAGCCTGTCGGTTCCGGCGTCCGAAATTAGCGACATGCGTATTCGAACTGGGGTTCGCGCGGCTGTTCCTCCAGGAATTCGGGCCGGGGTGGCGGGGCCACGAAAGGCGGCTGGAGCGCACCGATGGCTGCGGCAGAGCCCGTAAGGACGCCGCCAGCGCGGACTTATACGAGCGATTGCCGCGCTGGCGTCACGGTCTCCACCTCGAGCATCTCGACGCCGCCGACCTGTTCAACGATCTCAAGGCCGTCTCCGCGCTGTGCCCCGCCCGCGACCTGGTGATCGCCATCAGGAACTCTCACCCCGATCCAGCCACGGAAGACCGGCGTTGCCAGTGCGCTTTTTTGGGTTGACGCGCCAATGTAGAACGTTCTACAATTAGTTAAGGCAGACGGACTTGGCCGCTGCCTTAACTACGCCGGATCGAACGGACGCTAGTGTCCTGAGTCGCTAGTTCGTTGATAATATCGCTATCCAACCGACGCCTTAGGCACGACAAAAGTGTCGAAATTGGCGCCAGACGCGAAGCAAACCGCAGCCAGGTTGCACACCTGGCGAGGATTTGCGACAAAGTATGGCGTCAATTATCGGCATCTTTTGTTCAGCGAATTAGCGACTCAGGACACTAGGCACCGCTCATCCGGCGTTATCGGTCAAGGAGCAGCAGATGAAGCAGCAGGTCAGCCTGAGAGAAGCGAACCAGCACTTTTCGCGTTATATCGAGGCCGTCGAGCGCGGCGAGGAGGTCATCATCACCCGCCGCGGCAGGCCCGTCGTCAGGATCGTGAAGGTGAGCCTGTTGCGCGAGCCGACGCCCGCGCAGCGGCGCGCCTGGAACCTGATCAAATCAAGCGCGAGGGCCCTGAATATCGGCAAGATCAGCCGGGACGAACTTCATGAGCGCGCAACGCATCACCCTTGATACCAATCTGCTGGTGTATGCAGTGGACACGAGCGCCAGGGACAAGCATGCCAGGGCGCGGAAGCTCGTCGAACTCGCGCTGAAGGCCGACTGCGTCCTGACGCTGCAGGCACTGGGCGAGTTCTATTTTGCCGTCACCCGCAAAGGAAAGCTTCCGGCGGCCGAAGCGCAAGCGCAGGTCGAGGCCTGGCAGGACCTTTTTGCAGTCGTGGTGGCGAAACCATCAACCCTGAACCGGGCGATAACGGCAACCGTGTCGCGGCGGATCGGTTTTTGGGATGCCATGCTGTGGGCGACCGCGCGCGATGCCGGCGTGACCCTGCTGCTGAGCGAGAATTTCAGCGACGAATCGGTGCTCGACGGCGTGCGCATCGTCAATCCGCTGGTCTATAAGGATCTTCCGGGCTTGCTCGGCCTGAACTAGCAGCCTGTCG
>CAZCGD010000451.1:0-6938 GCA_964498105.1 uncultured Streptomycetaceae bacterium | reverse complement strand
CGGCCGCCGCCTGCGCCTCCCCGATCGGGCGGCCGTCCAGCTCCAGCGGGATCGCCACATTCTCCAGCGCGGTCATCGTCGGCAGCAGGTGAAACGCCTGAAACACGAAGCCGATGCGATCGCGCCGCAGGAGCGTGCGACCGGTGTCGTCCAGCGCGGTCACGCTGGCGCCGTCCAGTTCCACCGTGCCGGTGTCGGGGACTTCGAGCCCCGCAATGAGGTTGAGGAGAGTGGACTTGCCGACGCCGGATTCACCCGTGATGGCAACGTAGTCGCCGGGGGCGATGTCGAGCGCGATATCACGCAGCACCGCGCGAGCCCGTGCGCCGCCGTAGGACTTGGAAAGGTCTCGAACCTTCAGCATGGCGCCATTGTAGGCGTCTGCTGCGGCACGGGCACCCCGCTATCCCGCAAGCCGGGTGGGGATCCAGACCTCCGAGTGCAGCGTGCGGTGGACCGGGCATTTGTTCGCGATCTCGAGCAATCGCGCGCGCTGCGCCTCGTCGAGCCCGCCCGCGAGCTCGATCTCGCGCTCGATGCGGTCGATCTTCCCTTCCCGCGTCTCGCACTCCGAGCAGTCCTGCGCGTGCACCTTCTCGTGCCGCAGGCGCACCGTCACCTTGTCAAGCGGCAGCTGCTTCAGATCGGCGTACATGCGGAGGGTCATTGCAGTGCACGCTCCGAGCCCGGCGAGCAGCAAGTCATAGGGCGAGGGACCGGTGTCTGTCCCGCCGGCGCTTGCCGGCTCGTCGGCACGCAGGCGATGTTTCCCGATGGTGATCGTTTGCGTGAATTTGCCTTCGCGCGTTTCGGCAACTGTGACGACGCCGGGCTCGCCGGATTGAATTGGCTGCGCATCGATGAACGGCGCGCCGATATAGCGGCTCGCCCAGGCCGCGAGCACCGCCGCGACATACGCGGCGTCTTCCCGGCGCGTCAGCAGATGATCGGCGTCGTCCAGCGAAACGAAGCTCTTGGGGTGCTTTGCCGCCATGAAAATCTGCGCCGCATTGTCGATGCTGACCGTCGTATCGCGCGGCGAGTGGAAGATCAGCAAGGCCTTGCGCAGGTTGCCGATCGCTTCGCGGCTATTTCGGCTACCGATGTCGTCGAGAAACTGCTTCTTGATGCGAAACGTGCGGCCGGCAAGCTCAACCGTGGCTTCGCCCGTCGCCTCGATCTCGGACAGTGCCGGCGCGATCAAGTGTTTCACGTCGGCCGGCTCGAAAGGCGCACCGATGGTTGCGACCGCAGTTGCTTCCGGGATCTCGGGCGCCGCCGCGAGCACCGCCGCTCCGCCCAGGCTGTGGCCGATCAGCAGCTTCGGCGCCTCGTGATGCATCCGCAGCCAGGCAGCGGCCGCGACGAGATCGGCTATGTTGGAAGAAAAATTGGTATTGGCGAAGTCGCCTTCACTGCCGCCGAGTCCCGTAAAGTCGAAGCGCAGCACCGCGATGCCCCGCGCGGTCAACGCCGCACTGATGCGGGACACCGCCAGCGTGTCCATCGAGCAGGTGAAGCAGTGCGCGAACAGCGCGAAAGCGGCGGGTTTGCTTGGCGGTAGATCGAGACGGGCGGCGAGGGCAGTGCCAAGCGAGCCGGGAAAACGAACCATACTCCGGTTGTCGTTCATGGAAGCCTCCGTGAGCCGGCGACGATGGTAGCACGCGACCAGTGCGCTGAACGATTGGCGGCGCCAGAACGCCCGGCGACGATGACAGCCACCAGCAGCGGAGACAACTCGCGGCAAACGGCCAGACCTACGCCGTCCACGACGAAAATATTGGCGCCATAGCGCTGGGCTTGCAGCCCGAGCAGGTAGTCGAACACCACGCCAATCATGAAGGTCACCAGGCCTACGATGGGAATAGCGTCGACGCAATGTGCTCACCGGCGCTCTAAACCGAGAACACGGCCTGTCAGAAACGACATTTAAGCGTAAGCTAGGTCAAAACTTCGATTACACGATTGAGGGGAAATTGGTCATGGCAGAAAAATACGACGCGATCGTCATCGGCACCGGGCAGTCCGGCCCCTCTCTGGCGGTTCGGCTAGCGCAGGAAGGGTTGAAGACGGCGATCATCGAACGCAAGCTCTTCGGCGGCACCTGCGTCAACGTCGGTTGCACCCCCACCAAGGCACTGGTCGCGAGCGCCCGTGCCGCCTACATGGCCCGGCGCGGATCTGATTTCGGTGTCGTGATCGACGGATCCATCAACATCGATATGAAGCAAGTCAAAGCGCGCAAGGATGCCATAGTGCGTCCGTCGACCGAGGGTGTTGAGAAGTGGCTCAAGAACACGCCAAATCTGACCGTATACGAGGAGCATGCCCGGTTTGAAGGCGCGCATCGGGTGCGCGTAAACGCTGAGCTGCTGGAAGCAGACAAAATTTTCATCAACACCGGTGCGCGCGTCTTCATCCCAGACCTGCCGGGTCTGAAAGAGGTGAACTATCTGACCAACTCCAGCATAATGGACCTCGATTTCCTTCCCGAGCATCTCGTCATCGTGGGTGGCAGTTACATCGGGCTTGAGTTCGCGCAGATGTACCGCCGCTTTGGCAGCCGCGTTACCGTCATTGAGATGAGTGACCGTCTTATCGCCCGCGACGACGAGGACGTATCGGCATCCGTCAAGGAGATCCTTGAAAACGAGGGCATCGAGATCCGGCTCAACGCCGCATGCATGAGGGTCGAGAAGTGTGGCAAGGGGGTCGCGGTCAACGTGCAATGCGAAAGCGGCGCGCCCAGGGTAGAGGGTAGCCACCTGTTGATGGCCGTCGGCCGAACACCCAACACGCACGACCTGGGTTTGGACAAGGCCGGCATCAAGACGGATCCACGAGGGTTTATCGTGGTCGATGACCAACTTCGTACCAATATCCCCGGTATCTGGGCGATAGGCGACGTCAACGGCCGCGGGGCCTTTACCCACACCTCCTACAACGACTACGAGATCGTTGTCGCCAATCTATTTGATAATGACCCGCGCCGCGTCACTGACCGTATATTGACTTATGCCCTCTACATTGACCCGCCGCTGGGCCGCGTCGGCATGACCGAGCGCGAGGTACGCAAATCCGGACGTAAAGCACTCATTGGCAAGAGGATGATGACGCGGGTTAGCCGTGCCCGTGAGCGCGGCGAAACCCAAGGCTTCATGAAGATCCTGGTCGACGCGGAGAGCAAAAAAATTCTGGGTGCAGCAATACTCGGTATTGGAGGCGATGAGGTAGTCCATTCTGTGCTCGATGTGATGTACGCCGACGCGCCTTACACGACCATCCAGCGCGCCGTCCACATCCATCCCACGGTGACGGAATTGATCCCGACGATGCTCGGGGAGCTCAAGCCGTTGGAATAACCCAATCCCTGAACCGCGCAGCAATGAGAAAAAACGAGGCTATCTCGTCGCAGGCGACGCGGTATCCAGCGACACGCTGGTGGCGGTCGATCCTGCCACTGAACGGATGGAAGACATCATGATGAAGGTGCTGTCCGTAAATGTCTCTCTGCCAAAGGAAGTCCCCTATCGCGGCAAGACCGTGACAACGGCGATTTTCAAAGAACCCGTGGATGGCCGGGTCATGGTTCGTCGACTTAACATAGACGGCGATGATCAAGCCGATCGACGTGTGCACGGGGTGGGCTTCGAAATGGCGATCTATGTCTATCCCGTCGAACATTACGCCTTTTGGGAGGAAGGACTGAACCGCAAGGCCTTCCCCCACGGTCAGTTTGGCGAAAACCTCACCGTCGAGGGCTTAAGTGAGGACACGGTTCGGGTAGGCGATATCTTTCGCGTGGGTGGAAGCCTGCTGCAGGCCACACAACCGCGTATCCCGTGCTACAAGCTCGCGCTGCGCATGGGCGAGGGTGTTGACTTCCCGGCACGCTTCCAGGAGAGCGGCCGCATGGGCTTTTATTGTCGGGTGCTTGAAGAGGGTGAGGTCCGCGCCGGTGACGCGATGGAGTTCGTTGAGCGCGACGAGGGCTCCGTCACGATTGCCGAATTCATCCGGGTGTATTTACATGAGTCCCACGAGCCCGCGAGCCTCAAGCGCGTGCTGGCCTCCCGGGACCTCGGTGACGCCTGGCGCGTGTACCTGGAGAAGATGCTCAAGAAGGCTGAACCGGTCATAGGGGCGCGCGGGTGGGAGGGATACCGTCCCTTCCTGGTCGACCGCAAGGTGCCGGAGAGCGAGACGATAACCTCCTTTTATTTGCGGCCGGAGGACGGTCAATCACTGCCGTTATTCTTGCCAGGTCAATTCCTGACTTTTCGATTGGACATCCCGGGCCGCGCGACGCCGGTGACGCGCACCTATTCGCTGTCCGATAGTCCGAACCATCCGGACTACTACCGCATCAGCATCAAGCGGCTATCGGCGCCGACGGATCGGCCGGACCTCGCGCCTGGACTGTCCTCGAATTATCTTCACGACTGCGTAGAACCGAAAACTAGATTGTGTGTGAAGGCACCCCGCGGCAAGTTCACGTTGGTTCCCAATGATGAGACGCCAGTGGTATTACTAAGTGGCGGCGTTGGCCTCACCCCGATGGTCAGCATGCTCAATGCGATTGTCGGAGCAGGTAGCCGGCGCCCGACGTGGTTCATCCACGGTACGCAGCATGGCGGCGAGCACGCGATGGCTTCCCATGTGCGGCGCATCGCCGAAACCCATGAGAACATTCATACCCATATTGTTTATAGCCAACCACGCTCGCAGGACATGGAAGGCCGCAACTACGATAGCCGGGGCCACGTCGACGTCGAGCTACTCAAGCGTTTGCTGCCGCCAGCGGTGTATGACTTCTACCTTTGCGGGCCGAGGCCCTTCATGAAGTCGCTGTATGACGGCTTGCGTGCCTGGGGTGTCGCAGAGTCACACATCTACTACGAGTTCTTTGGTCCCGCCTCAATCCTCAAGGATGCCGTGGAACCTGCAGACGTGACCGCCTCGAAAAGCCGGGAAGGCGTCGAGATATCGTTCGCTAAGGCAGGATTAACCATCAAGTGGGACGAGTCTTTCGACAGCATTCTTGACCTGGCCGAGGCGCATGGTCTGCGCCCCGATTACAGCTGTCGCATGGGTATTTGCCACACGTGTATGAGCAAGCTCGTCGAAGGCGAGGTTGAATATGCCTGCGATCCTATCGATCTCCCGGATCCCGGTTGTGTACTGATTTGCTGCGCCAGACCCAAGACTAACGTGGTGGTCGATTTGTAATTGGGAGCTACTGCGTTTTAAATCAGCGAGTGACTAGGGCCTGTACACATTCATTGAATATCGGTACATTCTGGTCTTTCCTGGGAGGCCAGAACGATGCCAAGAAAGTTACTCAGAGACGACCAGTGGCAAAGAATGGAGCATTTGCTGCCGGGCAAGGCGAGCGATCCTGGGGTGACGGCCAAGGACAATCGTCTGTTTGTGGAAGCGGTGCTGTGGGTGGCACGCACCGGCTCGCCCTGGCGCGATCTGCCCCCAGCGTTGGGCAACTGGCATAACGTGTTTACGCGCTTCTCACGCTGGAGCAAGGCCGGCGTTTGGCAGCGCGTGATTGAGGCGGTCAGCGATGATGTGGATTTGGAAGCGTTGTTCATCGACAGCACCGTGGTGCGCGCCCACCAGCATGCTGCTGGGGCCCAAAAAAAACGGGGCCGCAAGCGCTTGGGCGCTCGCGCGGGGGGCTGAGCACCAAGATCCATGCCGCGGTGGATGCCTTGGGCAATCCGCTGCGCTTTCGACTCACGGCCGGCCAAGTGGCGGATATTACACAGGCCGAGGCCTTGATCGAAGGCTTGGCGGCGCAGGCCGTCATCGGCGACAAGGGCTATGATGCGGTGGCACTCGTGGCGCGCATCGAGGCCAGCGGGGCCCAAGCGGTAATCCCGCCACGAAAAAATCGCACTCAACAGCGCAGTTATGATCATGATTTATACAAAGATCGCAATCTCATTGAACGCTTCTTCAATCGCCTGAAGCAATTTCGCCGCATTGCCACCCGCTATGAAAAACTCGCCCTTAACTTCTTGTCTATGGTCAACCTCGTGTGCACATACGTCTGGTTGGCTTGATTGTTAACACGCCCTAGTGCCATGAAGTCGGCAGGAGTGAGATGAATGGAAAGAGAGTAGTTGTAGCTTCTTAGCTCACCACCCGACAGGCCGCTGGCTAACTCGCGGTAGTTTTCTACTTTCCGTGCCAATCTGGCTCGCCGAGATGCTCGGGCTGGGTAAATTCCCAGGAGATTGTAGGTACTTCGGACCCTGTGTTTACCTAAGACCTTTTTCCACGAGACTCTTCGTTTACATCCGACTTCGCGAAGATTTCGACATACATGAGGCGCTCCCGTAGATCAATGGCACCTAATACGGAGACCTCGAAAGCAAAAAAAAGTTCCCAACACTTTGAAAAAAACGCAATAATCGTACGTTTCACCCTTGAAGCTGGCATAACTCTCCGCTTCATGCTCTCAACACCGAGCTTTTTCATATTGAGCTTGACCCACTGGTCCTCGTCACATTTGAGAATTCGCTCAGACGTGGGTAAAAACGGGGGGTAAGAGTAGCGCGGCAAGCTGATTTGACTCTCGGTTTTAGCGGACTCGATTTCCGCCGGGCGCAGACCTCAGGCAGACCTGAGGGAGAGACCACGGATTCTTGACTACAGCCGATTGGTGTCCTGTGCCTGATCGCTGTTGAGGGACTATTTGTCCTTATTGTTGTTCTCTGTGCCCTCTGTGGCTAAAAGAACAGGATTCAGGATTAACGATTCAGCGTTTTCTCTTCCGTGTGTTTCCGTGGCTGACTGGAATTCATCGGCGGCTTCAAATGTTTTTTTGCGTGCGGAAGAATTCCAGCACGCGTGCGGGCAGCCAGTCGAGAGTGCCCGGAAAGCGCCCGCTGACGAACCCGGCGTGGCCGCCTTGCTCC
>CAZCGD010000450.1:0-3658 GCA_964498105.1 uncultured Streptomycetaceae bacterium | reverse complement strand
GCTGCGGGCCGCTGTCCGCGGCGCACTGCGCGGCCCCCGCAGTGCAGGCAATGCCTGACAGTGCCAGTGCGGTCAGCAACCATCCGAGTCGGGTCACGAAAACGATTCCTGTGACGAGGGGTCGATAGGTCTACGAGAGCGGCGGGTCGGTGGATTCACTGACTGTTGGAATATTTGATATGATGCTTTAGATATATTCTCTAAAACATTGATTAAATATCTCTTTCTAATATAAAAATCGACCGGCATAGTCACTCCACGTATACTGCCGGGGCCGAATACTCGGCCTGCTAGAATCACGCCTGCATGTTCGTCAATCGCGTTCTATCCGGCATGCGCCCGACCGGGGCGCTGCACCTGGGGCACTATCACGGCGTGCTCAAGAACTGGGTGAAGCTACAGCACGAGTACGAGTGCCTGTATTTCGTCGCGGACTGGCACGCGCTCACCACCCACTACGAAACGCCCGAAGTCATCGAGCAGAGCGTGTGGGACATGGTGATCGACTGGCTCGCCGCGGGCGTCGATCCGGCCCAGGCGACGCTGTTCATCCAGTCGCGGGTGCCCGAACACGCCGAACTGCACCTGCTGCTGTCGATGGTAACGCCGCTCGGCTGGCTCGAGCGCATTCCAACCTATAAGGACCAGCAGGTAAAACTCGCCGACAAGGACCTCTCCACCTACGGCTTTCTCGGCTATCCGCTGCTGCAGAGCGCGGACATCATGATCTATCGCGCCAACCTGGTGCCGGTGGGAGAGGACCAGGTGCCGCACGTGGAGTTCACCCGCGAGGTCGCCCGCCGCTTCAACCGCGTGTTCGGCCGGGAAGACGGTTTCGAGCAGAAGGCCGAGGCTGCCATCAAGAAGCTTGGCGCCAAGCGCGCCCGGCTCTACCGCCAATTGCGCACCAAATTCCTCGAAAAGGGCGACGCGGAAGCGCTGGCATCGGCGCGGGCGCTGGTGGAGGAAGCGCAGAATCTGCCGATGGGAGACCGCGAGCGCCTGTTTGGATACATCGAAGGCGGCGGCAAGGTGATCCTGACGGAGCCGCAGGCGCTGCTCACCGAGGCTTCCAGAATGCCGGGCCTGGACGGGCAGAAAATGTCGAAATCCTACGACAACACGATCGGCCTGCGCGATGACGCCGACAGCGTCACCCGGAAGATCCGCACCATGCCGACCGACCCCGCCCGGGTGAAGCGCTCCGATCCCGGCGACCCCGCCAAGTGTCCTGTCTGGCAGTTTCACCTGGTCTACTCGGACGACAAGCGCAGGCAATGGGTGCAGGAGGGCTGCCGCAGCGCCGGCATCGGTTGCCTGGAGTGCAAGCAACCGGTGATCGATGCCGTGCTGGAGGAGCAGAAGCCGATGCGCGAGCGCGCCCAGCGCTACCTGGATGACCCGACCCTGGTGCGCAGCATCGTTGCCGACGGGTGCGAAAAGGCGCGCAAGCAGGCGCAGGAGACACTGCGCGAGGTGAGAGAGGTGATGGGGCTCAGCTACAGTTAAGTGCTGCTAAAACGGACAGCCACGCTGCCGTTTTACCTGCGCCCGTTCGAACGGACGGTGACCCGCGCGTTCAACGTGCGCCCGGTAATCTGCCTCCGTGGTCGGTTGCCATGAAAACTGTATTTTTTGCCGTCAAAAATCGGTAGAATACGAGGATGCCAGCATCGCCTTATCCGGGCGGTGGCCTTCTGGCCTCTGATCCGGACGCAGTAACCGGCGGCTCCCCCCAGCCGGCAGGCAAGTTCCCCCTAAAATTCCTGAAAATTTCGATTGCCGCCGGTGCTGGCGTGGAAGGCTGTCGTCATGACTGAGGCTGTCGCCGCCATGCCGTTCGCCAGGGTTTACGGCGAGCCGCTCCTCGAGTTGCCGCACGACCTCTACATACCGCCCGACGCGCTGGAGGTATTCCTCGAGCAGTTTGAAGGACCGCTCGACTTGCTGCTCTACCTGATTCGCAAGGAAAACATCAACGTTCTCGACATTCCCATGGCGCGGCTCACCGCCCAGTACCTCGAGTACGTCGAGTTGATGCGGGAACGTTCGCTCGAACTGGCGGCAGAATACCTGCTGATGGCGGCGATGTTGATCGAGATCAAGTCGCGCATGTTGCTGCCGCGCCCGACCCTGGGCGAGCTCGAGGCGGACCCGCGGGCGGAGTTGGTGCGGCGGCTGATGGAATACGAGCAGATGAAGCTCGCCGCACGGCGCCTGAACGAGCTGCCGCAGGCCGGACGGGATTTCTCGCTGGTGCAGGTGCTGTTTGAACAATCGGTTTCGGAACGGCTGCCAGAGGTCAGTACCGAGGACTTGCGGGCGGCGTGGCTGACCCTGCTGAACCGTGCGTCGGTGAACCGCCACCATCGCATCACGCGCGAGCAACTCTCGGTGCGCGACTACATGACGCGCGTATTGCGTCGCCTGCAGGAGGCGCGCTACGTCGAGTTTGTGGATCTGTTCGAGCCGGAACAGGGCGTCGCCGTGCTGGTGGTGACTTTTCTGGCGATACTGGAGCTGGCGCGCGAGAGCCTGATCGAGGTCAGCCAGCAGGCCGCCTACGCACCGATCTATGTGAAACTGAAGGGCGGCCATCTTGCCGCCGTGGAATAACGGGAAAACAGCATGGACACGCCATCACTCGATCTTGCCTATATGAAGAAATTGCTGGAAGCCGCGCTGCTGGTCACCCAGGAGCCGCTCCCGTTGTCCGAGCTGAAAAAACTGTTCGACGAAGAGCTGTCGAGCGACGCGCTGCGGCGCGTGCTCGACGAATTGCGTCAGGACTGGCAGGGCAGGGGCATCGAACTCACGCACGTCGCTTCGGGCTGGCGCTTCCGGGCGCGGCCCGAGTACCAGCCGTTCATCGACCGCCTGAACCCCCAGAAGCCGCCGCGCTATTCGCGCGCGGTCCTGGAGACGCTGGCCATCGTCGCCTACCGCCAGCCGTGCACGCGCGGCGATATCGAGGAGATACGCGGCGTCGTGGTTTCGGCCAACATCATCAAGTCGCTCGAAGCGCGCGGCTGGATCGAGGTGGTGGGGAACAAGGAGGTGCCGGGCAGGCCCGAGCTATTTGCAACGACCAGGGCATTTCTCGACGATCTCAACCTGAGCTCACTCGAGGAACTGCCGCCGCTGGAAGACCTCGGCGCGCTGGTGGAAACGGTGAAGGTCACGGCGACGGAACCTACGGCCGCGTACGAGCCGTTACCCCGCGAGATGATCGAGGAGCCGCGCCGGGAAGCCGCCTAGGAGGCGGCCTCCCAGTACAAAATTACTTGACGGCGGGCTCAACGCGAGCCAGCACGCCGTTGGACTCGTCGGTCAGGAGATAGAGATAACCGTCGGGTCCGTTACGTACGTCGCGGATGCGGCCCAGGACATTCTTCAGCATCCGTTCCTCGCCCACCACCTTTTCGCCGTCGAGCGTCAGCCGCACCAGCGTCTGGTCGCGCAGGGCGCCCACGAACAGGTCCCCGCGCCAGCCCGGAAACCGGTCTCCGGTATAGAAGGCCATGCCGGAAGGTGCGATTGAGGGCACCCAGTAATGCAGGGGCTGCGCCATGCCCGCTTTTTGCGTGCCCTCACCGATCCTGGTGCCGATGCCGTAGTTGACCCCGTAGGTAATGATCGGCCACCCGTAGTTGACGCC
>CAZCGD010000449.1:0-6037 GCA_964498105.1 uncultured Streptomycetaceae bacterium | reverse complement strand
GGCATCAATCGGGCTGAGAGGTCACATGAAGATCGACATCGACAGACTCACGGAAGCAGAACTCATTGATCTGAACAATCGGATCGTCGAGCGCCTGCGGTTCCTCCATCAGATGCGTTCGCATGCCGAAATGCTCGATTTCCGCATCGGCGACCGGGTCGAGTTTCAGCCTGACGGACAACCGCTCGTGGTTGGCATGTTGACCCGCTACAACAAGAAGACGGTCACGGTCATTACCGACGCCGGTCAACGTTGGAACGTTGCCCCTCGTTTTCTCCGCCGGGCGTCAGAAGTGAACAATCAACCCGCGTCCGATCCGAACGTGATTCGCCTGCACAAAAGGTGATTGCGGTGGAATAGGCGTAAGATAGCGCGCGTTTACGATTGATCATTCTCTATACACAAGCGAGGCAAGCCATGGGCGCATCCATGAAGTCTCTCGGGATCGACCGGCTCAAGGTAGAAGAGCGCCTGGCACTGGTCGAGGAAATCTGGGATAGCATCGCCGCCGACAGCTCGGCGGTACCGCTTACCGATGCACAGCGGACCGAACTTGACCGCCGCCTCGACGAGCACGAAGCCAATCCCGACGATGTGGTCTCTTGGGACAAGATCAAGAGCGGAGCTCTAAAGCGTTTCGGTAAATGACCCTCGCGGTCGTCTACCGTCGTGCCGCACGGCATGAATTCGACGCCGCCGCTGATTGGTACGAAGCGCAGCGTCCGGGGCTTGGCGTGGAGTTCGTCGCGGAAATCGACCGCGCGGTCTTGCTTGCCGCGGAAACCCCATTACGCTTCCCAGTGATGCATCGCGATGTCCGCTGCGTTCGCGTCCGCCGCTTTCCCTATTCGGTGTTTTTCCGCGCGGAGCCGCGCCGGATCGTAGTCCTCGCGGTATTCCACGCTCGCCGCGACCCCGTCGTCTGGCAACAGCGGACGTGACTAAATTGATTTATTATTCCTGGCGCTCCTGGCGGCCGTGGTGCTTCAATCTGATTATTGCGAGGTGTGACATGAAGTTCCGGGATTTTCTTGGCGGTTTTGTCCGCATGGCGGTGTTCACGCTGCTCGCAGCGGCAATTTCGGGGGCGCGCGCCCAGCCGGTCGAAAGCGTGCTCGCGCTCGCGAAGCAAGAGCGGCCGGCCTTGATGGAAACGCTGAGAGAGCTGACTGCAATCGAGTCCGGCAGCCGGGAACCCGAGGAACTCGACAAGATTGCCAGCGTGCTGGTCGCAAAGCTGCGGGCGCTTGGCGGAAAAGTCGAAATGATCGAGCCGGTGGAAGCCGATACGCACCGCCTGTCGGACACACCCGAGCGGCTCGGGAAAATGGTGCGGGCGACCTTCACCGGCACCGGCACGAAGAAGATCCTGCTGCTCGCGCACATGGACACCGTCTACCCACGCGGCATGCTGGAGCGGCAACCATTCCGGATCGACGGCGACCGCGCGTACGGGTTGGGCATTGCGGACAACCGGCACGGCATCGCCGTTATTCTGCACTCCCTCGCGATACTCAGGGCGATGAACTACCGTGACTACGGCACGATCACCGTGTTCATCAACGCGGACGAGGAGATCGGATCGCCGGGTTCGCGCAACCACCACACGCGACTCGGCGCCGACCACGACGCCGTCATGTCGTACGAAAGCGGTGGCAACCCGCAGGACGACCGGATCCGGCTTGCAACCAGCGGCCACGCGCTGGCCCTGCTGACGGTGCGCGGCCGCGCCTCGCACGCGGGGAGCGCGCCGGAGCGCGGGGTGAACGCGCTGGACGAACTCGCCTTCCAGATCCTGCAGATGCGCGACCTTTCGGATCCGGCAACCGGCGTAAAAGTGAACTGGACGCTGGCGCGGGCCGGGCTCGTCAGCAACATGATCCCGCCCGGGGCGCAGGCGAGCGCCGACGTGCGCGTCGCCCGCATCGCCGATTACGACGGCATCGAACAGAAGCTGCGCGAGCGCATCAAGAAGAAGCTGCTGCCCGAGGCACAGGTCGAGCTCGTGTTCGAGCGTCGCTTCCCGCCGCTGGAGCCCAAGCCCTCGTCGCGGGCGCTGAGCGCGCACGCGCAGTCGGTTTACCGCGAACTCGGATTGAAGCTCAACGTGCTGGAGGATTCCGCGGGCGGCTTCACCGACGCCGCCAACGCATCGCTGAAGACGGACGCGCCGGTCATCGAAGGTTTCGGACTGCGCGGATTCGGCGCGCACACCACCAACGCCGAGTACATCCTCATGAGCTCCATCGAGCCGCGCCTGTACCTCACCACGCGCATGATCATGGATATAGCCAGCGGCAAGGCGCCGCTGGCAGGCAGGCCGTAGTAACCACCGCGCTGTCTGTCTCGCCGCTACGCATACCAGGGAGTGCCATGAACAATTCAATAAAAGAAAATATTTATATATTTTCCGCCGCACTGGCGCTGACGTGCTGTGCCGCCACCGCGGTCGCACAGCCAGTGGCGCCGGTGTTGGCGCTCGCGCAGAAAGAGCAGCCGGGCCTGCTGCAGACGATGAAGGAGCTGGTCGAGATTGAGTCGGGCAGCGCCGACCGCGAGGGCCTCGACCGGATCGCCGACGCGATCGCAGGACGCCTGACGACGCTCGGGGGCAAGGTCGAACTGGTCGAGCCGGGCCCCGAGGTCTACAAGATGTTCGACACGCCGGAGAAGATCGGGAAGATGGTGCGCGCCACTTTCACCGGCACGGGGACGAAGAAGATCCTGTTGATCGCGCACATGGACACCGTGTATCCGCAGGGAATGCTGGGCGGACAGCCGTTCAAGGTCGAAGGCGACCGCGCTTGGGGCCTGGGAATCGCGGACGACAAGCACGGCATCGCGGTTATCCTGCACACGCTGGCGATCCTGAAGGCGCTCAACTTCAGGGAATACGGCACGCTCACGGTGCTCATCAACGGCGACGAGGAAATCAGCTCGCCCGGATCGCGCTTCCTCATCACCCGGCTTGGCGGAGAGCACGATGCGGTGCTGTCCTTTGAGGGCGGGGGTGGCCTGCAGGTCGACCAGATCCGCCTCGCCACCAGCGGCATCGGCGCGGCGACCCTTACCGTGCGCGGCCGCGCCTCCCACGCGGGCTCGGCGCCGGAGCGCGGCGTCAACGCGCTCTACGAGATGGCGCACCAGGTGCTGCAGGCCCGCGACCTCTCGAACCCAAAAGTCGGCACCCAAGTGAACTGGACGCTGGCGCGGGCGGGCATCGTCAGGAACATGATCCCGCCCGGCGCGCAGGCGCAGGCCGACATCCGCGTGGACCGCGTCGCGGACCTGGACGGGATCGAGCAGGCGTTGCGGGAGCGGATCAAGAACAAGCTCCTGCCCGAGTCGGAGGTGGCGCTCGATTTCGAACGCCGCCGCCCGCCGCTGCAGGCAACCGACGCCTCTCGCACGCTCGGCGCGCACGCTGCCGGGATCTACGCCGAGATCGGCCGGAAGCTCACCGTGCGCGACCGCCCGACCGGCGGCGGCACCGACGCCGCCTTCGCCGCATTGAGCACCAGGGCGCCGGTGGTCGAAGGCTTCGGCCTGCGCGGCTTTGGCTCGCATTCCACCAACGCCGAGTACATCCTGATCGAGTCGATCGAGCCGCGCCTCTACCTCGCCGCGCGCATGATCATGGACATCGCGCAGGGCAAGGCCACCTGGTGACCGGCCCCAAAGAGCAGCTTCGGTAAGAACAGCTACACAAAGGAGGATTTATGCGCCGGTATTTTTCGCTACTCAGCCCTCTCGTGCTGCTCATGGCAGCGTGCGCCACAATCAGCGACGACGGATCGCGCCTTGTCACCGAGAATCATTATGTTCGGGTGAAGTCTACTGCGCCGGCCATCGCCGGTCAGGATGCGCTGATCTATGTCCGCGAAGTGGTGCTCGCGGAAACGGCTCTGCGCGGCGGTCCCGCCACGCACGGCGTGGTGCTGTTCGTACACGGTGCGGGCACGCCGGCGAACGTCGCGTTTGACACGCCCTACAAAGATTACAGTTGATCTGCGCGCGCTTCGCCGCGTTGATAAAGTCTCGCTCGTGGGCTGGTCGCAAGGCGGGCCACGCACGGGCGGATACACGGCACGCAACCCGGCGAAGGTGGCGCGGCTGGTGGTGCTGGCGCCGAGCTATCTCCGCGCGGGGCCGTCCGCTTTGCCAAACCCGCCTTTTCCCAACGAAGGCTCAATGACGGCGCAGTCGCGTGCGGGCTTCGTCGCCAACTGAGATCGTCAGGTTGGCTGCGCCGAGCAATACGAACCGGGCACCAGCGCGGCGGTATGGGCCGACATGCTTGCGTCCGATCCCGTTGGCGCGACCTGGGGCACTGGCGTGCGTCGCGCGTCGCGAGTGCCCTCGTATGGGTTCAATCAGGCCGTCGTGTCCAAGATGACGACGCCCTACCTGATGGTAGTCGGCACGCATGACAAGCAAGTCGTTCCTGACCGCGTGCGGCAACTGTACGCCGATCTCGGATCGCGGCAGAAAGTATTTATTGAATTGGCATGCTCATCCCACAATGCGATGTGGGAAAAGAACCACCTGCTGCTGTTCCGCGCCTCTCTTGAATGGCTTAAGGACGGCAAGGTGAACGGAATATCGGAAGGCGAATTGAAGCTCGGCAACTAGTTCCTCATCCTCAGTGCACGAGCCGCACGGCAGGCTCCGAGCGGCTCGATCTGGTCAAGCTATGCCAAGGGCCGGTCTAACACGCGATTGGAGCCGACAGCGGGTGCTGTCGGGTATCGCTGTGAGTCGCCGGGTTCTGCACCCGCTGCGGCTCAACTGCAAACCGTTAATTCCTACTCCTTAGTTCCGCGTGTTGAACGGCGATGACGTCGTCCATTCGAACACGCGCGGCCTCCGAACGGTCATCGCGAAAGCCAAGCGGCATGCGTCGGCCGCCATGCGCGCAGCCTCCGAACAGCTTGTGGCAAGAGTCCGGATCGGCACTGTCGGCTGCTTTGCGTGTCTCCACGGTCGCATCCCCGCAAGCGGGGCCCCTGCTCAACGCTCTGACGCGCCCTCCTTGGTCGCACCCGCAAGCGGGCGCCTGCTCAACCCTCCGGCGCGCTCAAACCGGCGCATCGCGTCCGGATTTACCTTTACTTGGCGACTTGGCGGCTGATTGGTGCATTGTGGTGCATATTGGTGTATCCTGACATCATGCCGATCGCGGACAAGCTGGTACGTCAAAGCGTCAGCCTCCCCGCGCGCGTCGCGCGTCGGGTGAAGTCCCTGGCGCAAACCAGCAGGACCAGCGCCAACCGGGTCATCGTCGATCTCATCGAGTCCGGGCTCGATGCCCGGGAGCAGGAAAAGAACCTCTTCTTCGATCTCGCCGACCGACTGGCGCGCTCCCGCGATCCGGAGGAGCAGAAACGTCTCAAGGAAGAACTCGCCCGCATGACCTTCGGTGAGTGATGCCGAAGATCCAGTGGACCGGGCTCCCACTCGCGCTCCGCGATCACCTGTTTGACCGGCTGCGCGAGCGCAAGATCACCGCGGAAGACCTCTACCAGCTGAAAACGTGGAGAGAATCGGAACCGGATGCCCCGGACGGGCTCTGGTACAAGGACTTCGGCTCCTTCAAGATCTGTGGCGAGGGGAAATACCCGAAGACCTTCTTGCTCCCGGGCCAACCCGCCAAAGGGCAGAAGCTGTGAGGCTGATTCTGGATTTCGATTTTCTCGGCGGCCTTGGCGGTTCCAAACTGCCGTGATTCGTGGGTCGTGATTCGACTCTCTTTATTTCCTCTGTGCTCTTTGTGTTCTTTGTGTTCTTTGTGTTCTCTGTGGCTGATTGATCTTGACCTTATCGGCGTGTATCGGCGTTCATCGGCGGCTAATTTGGTTCTTGATCTTATCTGCGTTTGGGTGCGTTTATCTGCGGTTCCATTCTTGTTCGTCTTGGCGGTTCACCGCAAGAACCAGAGGTAATAGATCCCCAGCCCAAGCAGCGCCACCGCCCAATAGCCCGCCAGCGTCACCCGCATCAGCGTCTTCCAGCCGCGCACGTGCAGCCGCTGCGGCAG
>CAZCGD010000448.1:0-13131 GCA_964498105.1 uncultured Streptomycetaceae bacterium | reverse complement strand
CTAACCATGCGTATCCACCGACTGTTCATGGCACCCAATCCGACCGGCTAGTAGGTGCCGCGAAACGCGTCGTGCCCGCTCACGTAGTTGCGGTTGCTCTGCTCCGGGTTGCGGTTCACCAGCGGGCGCGCGTAGAGCGGGTGGGTAAGGCTCCTGACCTCGTGCTCGATTGTGAACAGCTTCCGGCCGTCGGCCGGGTCGACGAGGTCGCGGAAACGATACTGGTACTCGTCGCTCTCCTCGGTAATCAGCCCGCGCTCGAGCAGGCGCCGGTGCGGCCCCGAGAAATCGGTGATGTAGATCTGGACATGGTGCCCGTCGTACTCCGGCAGCGGGCGCGCGGTCTCGCGGAAGCGCAGTCGTTGCGTCGCGCTGGTGGCGATGACGGCCATGGGTTCCGCGCCGCCCTTCAACTCCGCGTGCGCCATCAGGATCTGCTGGTAGAAGCGGGTGATGCCGGCGGTGCTGCCCGGCGGCACGCCGAACTCGACGTAGGCAATCGCCAGTTCGGCGCCGCCGAACTCGGGAGCGGGAGCGTGGCAGCGATAGCGGTTGCCCCATGGGCAGGTCGCCTCGACGACGCCGTCGCGCTCCTCCCAGGCGAAACGCGTCTCCGCCAGCAACGGCGCCACTTTCTGCAACCGGCGCTTGAGCGCCGCGAGGTCAGGCATGACGATGCCGACGTGGCCGCGCAACACCTGGGCGCCGCGCGACGGCAGGTGAAACTGGCTGCGGCCGGCGTTGACCCACATGTTGTCCAAGCCCGCCATGAGATAAGGGTCGCGCGTCAGCCCGAGTCCGCTCAGGTAAAAAAGGGTGGCCAGGCGCTGGTCGGGTATGCAAACATTGACGTGCTCGAGCAGCACGATGTTGCCCAGGTCCTGGCGCGCGCGGTCGTAGGTCATCGTCATGGTCTCTCCTGTTCCCGGCCTACTTCCTGTCTCCGCCAAGGGCGCGGTGGCCGATGTCGCGCCGGAACTGCATGCCGTCGAAGCGGATTCTCTCCGCCATCTCGTACGCGCGGCGCTGCGCGGCCCGGACGTTGCCGCCCAGCGCGGTGACGGTCAGCACCCGCCCGCCTTTGACGACGACGTCGGCACCGTTCAACGCCGTGCCGGCATGAAACACGCGGCAATCGTCTGCCGGCGCCGGCAGCCCGCGGATCGCATCGCCCTGGCGCGGGGCCTCCGGGTAACCATGCGCGGCGAGCACCACACCGAGGGCAACCCGAGTGTCCCATTCGGCCTCGACCTTGTCGAGGGTGCCGGCGAGGGCGTGCTCGATCAAGCCCACGAGGTCGCTCTTCAGCCGCATGATGATCGGCTGCGCCTCGGGGTCGCCCATGCGGCAGTTGAATTCCAGCACCTTCACCCGTCCGTCCCTGGAGATCATCAGCCCCGCATAGAGAAAGCCGCTATACGGCGTGCCGTCCTGCTCCATGCCGGCAAGCACCGGCTGGATCACCTCGCGCATCACACGGGCGTGGATCGAGGGCGTCACCACCGGCGCCGGCGAAACCGCGCCCATGCCGCCGGTGTTGGGGCCGCGGTCGCCGTCGAGCAGCCGCTTGTGGTCCTGACTGGTGGCGAGCGGCAGCGCGTGCCGGCCGTCGGCGAGCACGATGAAGCTCGCTTCTTCGCCCTCGAGAAACTCCTCGATCACCACCCGGGCGCCGGCGGCGCCCATGGTTTTCCCGACCAGCATGCCGTCCACCGCTGCGTGCGCCTCTGCTGCGTTCATCGCCACCACCACCCCCTTGCCGGCGGCGAGACCGTCGGCCTTGATGACGATAGGTGCACCGTGCCGCTCGAGGTACTCGTGGGCCGGTGCGGCCTCGCTGAACGCCCCGTAGGCTGCGGTCGGCAGGCGGTGGCGCTGCATGAAGCTCTTGGCGAATTCCTTAGAGCTCTCGAGCCGGGCGGCGGCCCGCTGCGGCCCGAAGATCCTGAGTCCCGCCTCCTGGAACGCGTCAACGATGCCGTCGGCAAGCGGCGCCTCCGGCCCGACCACGGTAAACGCGACGCCTTCTTTTCGCGCGAGCTCGAGCCATTCTGGTATCGAGTTCGCCGCCACGTTGGCGAGCCCCTCCTCGCGCGCGGTGCCGGCATTGCCCGGCGCGACGAGCACGCGCGAGACGCGCGGCGAGCGCGCGAGCTTCCAGGCGAGCGCATGCTCGCGTCCGCCGGAGCCAATCACAAGGAGCTTCATAACTGCGTGAGGAGTGAGGGGTGAGGCGTGAGGCGCGGATGCCGTGACACTGTAGAGCTGCTCCGCCTCACGCCTAACACCTCCCGCCTCACGTTCTCAGTGCCTGAAGTGCCGATAGCCGGTGAACACCATTGCCACGCCGTGCTCGTCGGCAGCGGCAATGACTTCCTCGTCGCGCACGCTGCCGCCGGGCTGGATGATCGCCGCTGCGCCGGCGCGGACGACCACGTCCACCCCGTCGCGGAACGGGAAGAAGGCGTCGGAGGCCACCACCGAGCCCGTGAGCGCCAGGCCGGCGTTCCCGGCCTTGATGGCGGCGATGCGCGCCGCGTCGACGCGGCTCATCTGGCCCGCTCCTACGCCCAGCGTCTGCCCATTGCCGCAGAACACGATGGCGTTGGATTTGACGAACTTGGCCACGCGCCAGGCAAACAGCAGGTCGGAGACCTGCGCCTCGCTCGGCTTTCTGCGCGTAACGATTCTGAGTCCGGCGGCAGCGACGCTGGCGCTGTCCGGAGACTGCACCAGCAACCCGCCGCCCACGCGCTTGAAGTCGTAGTCGTTGGCGCCCGACGCGAGCGGCACCTCGAGCACGCGCACGTTGTTCTTGCCCGCCAGCACGCGCGTCGCCTCGGGCGCGATGCCGGGGGCGATCACCACTTCCACAAACTGCTGCATCACCGCCTGCGCCGTGGCTCCGTCGAGCCCGCGGTTGAAGGCAATGATGCCGCCGAAAGCCGCGGTGGGATCGGTGGCCACGGCCTTGCGATAGGCCTCCGCCTGGCTCGCCGCGACCGCCACGCCGCAGGGGTTGGCGTGCTTGACGATGACGCACGCTACCTCGCCGAAGCTCTTCACGCATTCCCAGGCAGCATCGGCATCGGCGATATTGTTGTAGGACAGCTCCTTGCCCTGCAGCTGGCGATAGCCGCCGAGACCGCCCGGGGCCGGCTGGAGGTCGCGGTAAAACGCCCCTTCCTGGTGGGGGTTCTCCCCGTAGCGCAGGGCCTGCACGCGCTCGAACTGCAGGTTGAGCCGCTGCGGGAAGCGGCCGCGCCCGCCGGCAGCGTCGAGCGAGGTCAGGTAATTGCTGATCGCACCGTCGTATTGCGCGGTGTGGGAGAACGCCTTCTGCGCCAGACGGAAACGCGTAGCCGCGCTGAGCGCGCCGCCAGGCGCCAGTTCCTCGAGAACCGACGCGTAGTCCGCCGGGTCAGTCACCACCGCCACGTGCTCGTAGTTCTTGGCGGCGCTCCTCACCAGCGCCGGGCCACCGATGTCGATGTTCTCGATCGCCTCGGCGAGCGTGCAGCCAGGCCGCGCCACCGTCGGGCCGAAAGGATAGAGGTTGACCACCACCAGGTCGATGGTCGGGATGCCGGCCTTGGCCAGCGCGGAGAGGTGGCCGGGAACGTCGCGCCGGGCGAGGATGCCACCATGCACCTTGGGATGCAGGGTCTTCACCCGCCCATCGAGCATCTCGGGAAAACCGGTGTGGTCGGCAACTTCCGTCACCTTGATCCCGGCGTCGCGCAGCTGCTGCGCCGTGCCGCCGGTGGAGAGGAGCGCCACGCCGAGGCCGGCCAGGCCGTGCGCGAATTCGAGGAGTCCGGTCTTGTCCGAGACGCTGATCAGCGCCTGCTTGATGGCGGCCATGGCGGCAGGATTGAGGTAACAGGACTGAGGATTGAGGAAAACCGGCCGCCCGTCAACTGACCCGGACCCTCGACCCTCAATCCTAGAATTTGATGCCGTGCACCCTCATCTTCTTGCGCAACGTGTTGCGGTTGATGCCCAGCATCACGGCCGCGTGGCTCTGGTTGCCGCGCACGCGATGGAGCACGCTCTCCAGCAGCGGCTTTTCGACGCAACTGATGACCATGCCATAGACGCCGCGGGCCTTTTCCCCGTCCAGGTCGCGAAAGTAGCCGTCGATCGCCTTGCGCACCGTGCGCGCCATTTCGTTGTCGTTGATCATGCTGCAAGTTCCTCGACATAGGTCAGGCGCTGCCCGTGCTCGGCGAGTTGCGCGAAAAAATCATTCACCGCCTGCAGTTGCGCGGCGCTGGTTTCGAGCTGGTTCATGGCATGGCGGAACGCGGCCGAGCCGGCAAGCCCCTTCGTGTACCAGGAAATATGCTTGCGCGCGACGCGCACACCGGTGTATTCACCGTAGAACTGGTAGAGGTCTAAGAGGTGCGCAATCAATACGCGGTGGATCTCGCCCACTTCCGGCGGTGGCAGCCGCAGTCCCGTTTCCAGGTAGTGCTGGATCTCGCGGAACATCCACGGCCGACCCTGGGCGGCGCGCCCGATCATGACGGCGTCGGCGCGGGTGTAGTCGAGCACCTGCCGTACCTGTTCGGGGGTGGAGATGTCGCCGTTGGCGATCACCGGTATGCCGACCTCGGCCTTGACCGCCGCGATGGTGTCGTACTCGGCATCGCCCGAGAACCCGCAGGCCCGCGTGCGCCCATGGATGGCCAGCGCCTGGATACCTGCCTGCTCCGCGGTACGGGCAATCTGGATGGCGTTGCGGTTGCCGCGGTCCCAGCCGGTGCGGATCTTCAACGTGACCGGCACGTTCACCGCCGCCACCACCGCGTCGAGGATGCGCCCGACCAGGGGCTCGTCCTTGAGCAGTGCCGAGCCCGCCATCACGTTGCACACCTTCTTCGCCGGGCAGCCCATGTTGATGTCGATAATCTGCGCGCCTTCGTCGACGTTGTAGCGCGCCGCGTCCGCCAGCATGCGGGGGTCGGCGCCGGCGATCTGCACCGAGATCGGGTCGACCTCGCCGTCGTGGTTGGCGCGGCGGAGCGTTTTTGCCGCGCCCCGCAGCAGCGAATTGCTCGCCACCATCTCGGACACCGCCATGCCCGCGCCCATCGTCTTGCACAACTGCCGGAACGGGCGGTCGGTGACCCCCGCCATCGGCGCCACGATGAGATTATTTTTCAGTTGATACGAGCCGATGTGCATCGCGCGCGCGGAATCCGCGATCAAGTTCGTTTTTTACGGGGGAGCGCGCATTGTAATCGCAGCGACCGCGCAAGAAAAGCAGTTCCTGCTCTTTTTTTGAGCGATGTTGCAGCGAACCCACCGGGCGGCCCATTGTCTTTGCGAGACTTTGCGCCTTCACGCCGTTGCGGTTTGCTTTTTCCAGGTTGAAACAGCGTTAGCCGCGCGTGCCGAAGGTCATGCGCCGCACCACGAAATCCCGGGCTGGCGGCACGGCGCCAAGCGCCGCGAGTCCCAGGCCCCGGGCGAACTTGAGCAGCGCGAACTCGTTGGAAAAAAGACGCACCAGAGCGTCGGTGAACCAGATGCCACCGCCGCGGTCGAGGCGCCGCTGCTCGCGGTACGCCCTGATCTGGCCGGCGGCGCCGATTTCATCCCGGCCGCCGCTGCGGATCGCTTCCGCCAGCTCCCAGGCGTCCCGCAACCCGAGATTGAAACCCTGCCCCGCCACCGGGTGCAGTGTCTGCGCAGCATTGCCGAGCGCCACCGTCCGCGGTTCCGCAATGCGATCCATGGTTTTCAGGGCCAGCGGGAACCAGGCGCGCGCGCTGACGCCGCTGAAAACGCCCAACCGACTGCCGAAGACGTGTTGCAGCCGCGCGAGGAAGCCCGCCTCGGGCGCCGCGCACAATTGTTGTGCGCTGTCCGGCGTGGTCGTCCATACCAGCGCCAGCATTCCGCCCAAGGGCAGCAGCGCGAGCGGCCCTTCGGGGGTAAAACGCTCGTAGGCGACGTTCCGATGCGGCGTGCCGCAGGTCACGCGCGCGGTCACCGCGGCCTGACGGTAATCGCGGACCTGTACCCGCGCCGACGCCAGCGCGCCGCCGTCGGCCACGGCCAGCAGGCGGGTAGCCGCCTGCTCGGTACCGCGGCCCGCGTCGAACTGCGCGTACGCCGCATTGGCGTCGGCATGGCTGCCGGTCATCGCGGCCCGGATCACGCGGCAGCCGCCCGCGGTCTCGAGCGCGGTCTCGAGCGTAACTGCAAGCCGGCCGTAGTCCACGACGTAGCCCAGCGCCGGCAGGCGCGCCTCCGCGGCGTCGAGTTCGACCCGGCCGAAGCCGCCGCTCTGCGAGACGTGGATGCGCCGGATCGGCGTGGCCGGCGCCAGTCGTTCCCACACGCCGAGCCGCTCCAGTATCAGCCGGCTGCCGTGCGACAGCGCAATCGGGCGCGGGTCCGCTGGTGCCGCCCGCGGCGCCCGCGGCTCGATGAGTCCCACCACGAGGCCGGACCCGTGCAGGGCAAGCGCGAGCGACGCGCCGACCGGTCCGCCGCCCGCGATCAGCACGTCGCAATCAACCATCCCGCGCGCCCATGCAGGCTTCGATGTCGGCCGCGCTCCTGGGCGCATCGCGGGTCAATACCTCGGCCCCCGCCGGCGTCACCGCCACGTCGTCCTCGATGCGCACCCCGATGCCGGCAAAGCGCTCCGGCACGCCGGCCCCGGGCCGGATGTAGCAGCCGGGCTCGACCGTAAGGACCATGCCTGGGGTAAGCGCGCGCCACTGCTGGTCGAGCTTGTAGTCGCCGGCGTCGTGCACGTCGAGCCCCAGCCAGTGGCCGGTGCGATGCATGTAGAACTTCTTGTAGGCCTCGGTCTCCACCACTTCGGCCAGGCTGCCGGAGAGCAGTTTCAGGTCGATCATGCCCTGCGCCAGCACGTTCACCGCCGCGCGGTGCGGCGCATCCCAGGGATTGCCCGGCTGCACCGCCGCGATGGCTGCAGCCTGCGCCGCCAGCACCAGATCGTAGACCTCGCGCTGCGGCGCGCTGAACCTGCCGTTGACGGGAAAGGTGCGCGTGACGTCGGCAGCGTAACCGTCGAGCTCGCAACCGGCGTCGATCAGCAGCAGCTCGCCGTCTTTCAGCACGCCGTCGTTCTGCACGTAATGCAGCACGCACGCCCGTTCGCCGCCGGCCACGATCGGCGCATAGGCGGGCGCCTGGGCGCCATGGCGCCGGAATTCGTGCACGAGTTCGGCCTCGATCTCGTACTCGCTCACGCCCGGCCGCGCAGCGCGCATGGCGCGGCGATGCGCGCCGGCGGTAATGCCGGCCGCGCGCCGCATTACGTTGAGTTCCTCCGGCCCCTTGATGAGCCGCATCTCGTCGAGCAGCGCGTGCGCATCCCGGATATCGGTCGGGGCCATGACGCCGCTGCGCGCCTGGCCGCGGACGTGATTGACCCAGCCGATTACGCGCGCGTCCCACGCCGCGTCCGCCCCGAGATGGCAGTACAGCGCGCCGCAATCCGCGATCAGCCCCGGCAGCAGCGCGTCGAGCTCGGTAATCGGATGCGCTTCGTCGAAGCCGAAGGCCGCCCGCGCCGCCTCCGGACCGTAACGGAAGCCGTCCCAGATTTCGCGCTCGGGATCCTGGTTGCGGCAGAACAGGATGCTCCTGGGTTGCTCGCCGGCGACGATCACCGCCACCGCCTCCGGCTCGCGGAAGCCGGTCAGATAATAGAAATAGCTGTCGAAGCGGTACGGGTAATGCGCGTCGCGGTTGCGCGTGCGCTCGGGCGCGGTCGGCACGATTGCGACGCCCGCCCGCATCGCGGCCGCGAACCGGGTCCGCCGGTGCTGGTAGGCGCCGCTGTCGATGTTTGCCGTCATGGCGAAATTATAGACTTGCCCCATCGCAGCCCCTCATCGCGGCGCAGCCAGTGTCTGCTCCAGGTCGGCCAGCCGCTGCGGCGTGCCGATGTCCATCCACAGCCCGCAATGTCGTTCGCCGGCGACGCGGCCCTGCGCCATCGCTGGTTTGAGCAGCGCAGCAAGCTGGCATTTCGCTCCGCGCGCCACCCCGGCGAACAGCGCCGGCGAATAAGCCCCGATGCCGCTGAAGGTGAGCCGCGGCATGCCGTCCGCCGATACCTTGCCCCCGGCGAGCGAAAAATCGCCGGCCGGATGGTGCGGTGGGTTGTCGACCAGCACCAGGTGCGCCGCCAGCGCGCCACGCTCAAGCGCGGCGCCCGCCGCCGCCAGGCGTCCACAATCGAAATCAAAGTAGATATCGCTGTTCAACGCGACGAACGGCGCGTTTCCGAGCAATGGCAGTGCGTACGCAATGCCGCCGCCGGTCTCCAGCGCCTGCTCCTCGCGCGAATAGACGATGCGCACGCCGTGGCGCGAGCCATCGCCCAGCTCGCGCTCGATTTGGGCGGCCAGGTGCGAGACATTGACCACCAGTTCGCTGAAACCGGCGCGCGCGAGCCGCTCGATCAGGTGCACGATCAGCGGCCGGCCGGCAACGGAGAGCAAAGGCTTCGGCACGCGGTCGGAGAGCGGGCGCATGCGCTCGCCGCGCCCGGCGGCCAGGATCATCGCTTTCACGTTCGGTTCTGCCGGTCCGGTTAGAAGGTGTATCCCGCCACCGGCTGGCGCTGCTCCACCTGGTCGAGCAGCCGCGCGAGCGGGGCCAGCTCGCGATAGCGCTCCGCCACCGCGCGCGCGTAGTTGAGGAAGCGCGGCGTGTCCTCGAGGTAGCCGGGCTTGCCGTCGCGGTAATGGATGCGCGCGAAGATGCCGAGTACCTTCAGGTGGCGCTGCAACCCCATCCACTCGAAATCGCGATAGAACTCGCTGAAGTCCGGATTAACCGGAAGCCGCGCCCGTTTCGCTTTTTCCCAGTAGCGCGCCGTCCAGTCGAGCACGCGCTCCTCCTCCCAGCTCACGAAGGCATCGCGGAGGAGCGACACCAGGTCGTAGCTGATGGGGCCGCAAACGGCGTCCTGAAAATCGATCACGCCGGGGTTGGGATCGGTCACCATCAGGTTGCGCGGCATGTAGTCGCGGTGCACGTAGACCGCGGGCTGCGCCAGGGCGCGCGCAATGACCAGCGCCAGCATCTCGGCAAGCGTCTGTTGCTGCGCGCTGGACAGGGTCACTGCGAGATGGCGCGCGAGGTACCATTCCGGAAACAGGCCGCACTCGCGACCGAGCAGCACTGCGTCGTACGGCGGCAGCACGCCCTCGCGGCTGGCAAGCTGCCATTTGAGCAGCGCCTCGATGGCGTCGCCGAACAGCCGATCCGCGTTGCCCGGGTTGAGTGCGGCGAGATAGGTTGTGTCGCCCAGGTCCGTCAACAGGAGGAACCCGCGCTCCAGGTCCTGCGCCACGACCTGCGGCGCATTGACGCCCGCAGCGTGCAGCAGCGCCGCCACGCGCACGAACGGACGGCAATCCTCGCGCTCCGGCGGCGCATCCATCGCGATCCAGGATTGTTCCTCCAGCCGCGCGCGAAAATAACGACGGTAGCTGGCGTCGGCTGATGCCGGCTGCAGGGTGAACGGGCGCGCCGCGAAATGGGCCGCGAGCCAGCCCTGGAGCTCAGCCAATCGGGTATCGGATGTCGCCTGCAAGCCGTTTGCCTTCAACGGTGAATTGTGCGATTTTACACTACGCCACACCGCCATTTTTCGATGCAAAAACTGAGAATTACGCGCCTGTCGCTCGCCGTCATGTGTGCCCTGCCGCTCGCCGCTGGAGCGCAGCAGGGCCTCCAGCTGAAGTCGCAGCCCACGCTGATGCTGATGCCGCCGAAGCCGAAGGAGGGGCTACCGCTGTTCATCGAAGCCGACCTGGTGCAAGGTCGCCAGGACCAGGAAACCGAGGCCGCGGGCGGTGTGCAGCTGCGCCAGCGCGGCCAGGCGGTGCACGCCGACCGGCTGCGTTACGACAAGCCTTCGGATGAGGTCGTTGCCGATGGCAACGTGCGCATGGAACTGGGCTCCGACCTGATCGAGGGCGGGCGGCTTCAGTACAACCTGCAATCAGATCGCGGCTCGATGGAGCGCCCAAGCTTCACGCTGCGCAAGCCCGGCGAGATCGAGGGTCAGCGGCAGCTGTTTCGGGAGACGGACGTCCGCGGCACCGCGGAGCGCATCCTGTTCGAAGGCGCGAGCCAGTACCGCGCGCAGAACGTCCGCTACACTTCTTGCGGTCCGGGTGACGACGCCTGGTACTTGCGGGCGGGCGACCTCGCCATCGACAAGGATCGCGACGTCGGCGTCGCGCACGACGCCAGCATCGTGTTCATGGACGTGCCGATCTTTTATTCGCCGTATCTTTCGTTCTCGCTGCACCAGGGGCGAAAGTCCGGCCTCATCACGCCGCGTTACGGCAGCACCAACACCGGCGGCACCGAAATCACCGTGCCGTACTACTGGAACATCGCCCCCAACCGCGACTACACCCTCTCGCCGCGCGTGATGACGCGGCGCGGCGTGCTGGCGAACAACGAGTTCCGCTACCTCGAGCCGAATTATTCGGGGGAGACCATCGCTGAGATATTGCCGCATGACAGTGCCCGGAACGGCTCGGAGCGCTGGGCCTACAACGTACGGCACCGCCAGTTGCTTCCCAAGGACTGGTTCGGCACGCTCAATCTTCAGAAAGTCTCGGACAACACTTACTTCACCGATCTCTCCACACTGATCACGACGACCTCCCAGGTGCTGGTGCCGCAGGAGGGCACCATCGCCCGCATCGGTAACTGGGCCGGCGGCGCCGGCAGCTACGAGATGAACCTAATGGCCCAGCGCTGGCAGACGCTGCAGCCCGACCCCCAAGTGCCCGTCACGCCACCCTACAACCGCCTGCCGCAACTGACGCTGAATGCGGGCCGCCAGGAAGTGTGGCACTCGGACTTCAATTTCTATGGGCAGTACGTCGGCTTCGAACACCCGACCTTTGTCAGTGGCAAGCGCTCGGTGGCCTACCCGAGCGTGAGCCTGCCGTTGCAGACCCCGTACGCCTACGTCACACCCAAGCTCGGGGTCACCGTGACGAATTATTCGATCGCCCCGAATACCGCCGGTTACACCAACGAAACCCGCACGCTGCCGGTTTTTTCCACCGACACCGGCATGGTGTTCGAGCGGCCAACCACCTTCGGCGGCGCGTCCTTCCTGCAAACGTTCGAGCCGCGCCTCTACTACGTCTACATCCCGTACCAGGACCAGAACAGCATCCCGGTGTTCGACAGTGGGCAGAAGGACATCAATTTCACGAGCATTTATTCCGAGAACCAGTTTTCGGGATGGGATCGCATCAACGACGCCAACCAGCTGACCTTCGGCGCCACGTCGCGCTTTCTCGGCGCCGACAACGGCGCCGAGTTCGTGCGCGTCGGGCTGGCACAGCGCTATTACTTTTCCACTCAGCAGGTCACCCTGCCTGGCGTAGCGCCGCGCACCAGCAACAGCTCCGACCTGCTCGCGGCGATCTCGGGCATCATCGCGCCGCACTGGACGGCCAATGCGGGCTTACAGTACAACACCGATTCCTCGCAAACGCAGAAGTTCAACATCGGCACCCGCTACCAGCCGAAACCGGGCAGCGTGCTCAACGCAAGCTACCGCGAAAACATCAGTACCTCACAGCGGCAAACCGACGTCTCGGCCCAGTGGCCGGGGTTCGGGGGCTGGTCCGGCCTTGCGCGCTGGAACTACTCGCTGCAGGAAAACCGCTTGCTCGAGGGCCTGATTGGCGCGGAATACAATGCCAGTTGCTGGTCGCTGCGCGTGGTCGCCCACCGCTTCGCCGTCACTACGCAGCAGGAGTCCACCACTTTCTTCCTGCAACTCGAATTGCACGGCATGTCGCGTATCGGATCTAACCCGACGGACGCGCTGCGACGCAATATCAGCGGTTACGCAAGACAAGACTCCCGCGCCCAGCAGGACCCCCGATGACCCGAAATTTGCTGACCCCTGACTCCTGTGGCACCCGAGCGCGCCGCGCCGCGCGCCTGCGCGCACCCATACTCGCGCTCCTCCTCGCGACCGGCGTCGCTCTCGCGCAACAGCCGCGGCCGGTGGTATTGCTCGACCGCATCGTGGCGGTAGTAAACAACGACGTCATCACTCGCGGCGACCTGGAAGAGCGCTACCGCTTCGCCAACCTGCAGCTCGATCGGCAGGGCACGCCGCTGCCGCCGCGCGACGTGCTGGAAAAGCAAATCCTCGACCGCCTGATCACCGACCGGGTGCAGTTGCAGCTCGCCAAGGAAACCGGCCTGCGGGTGGACGACACCGATCTCGATCGCGCGATCAACCGCATCGCGCAGGACAACAAGTCGACCCTGCCGCAGATGCGCGCGGCGCTGGACAAGGACGGCGTGCCGTTCGCCCGTTTCCGCGAGGACATCCGCAACGAGATTGTCCTGTCGCGGCTGCGGCAGCGCGAGGTCGACAACAAGATCGTCATCAGCGACGGCGAGATCGAGAGTTTCATCAGCACGCAGGACCAGGCGGGGCGCGGCGAGGAATACAACCTTTCCCATATCCTGGTGCGGGTCCCCGAGAACGCCAGCCCGGAACAGATCCAGGGCCGCCGCAGCCGCGCCGAGCAGGCCCAGCAGCAGCTCGGGTCGGGGACCGACTTCCGGCAGGTCGCGGCAGCATTCTCGGACGCGCCCGACGCGCTGCAGGGAGGGGCCATGGGCTGGCGCGAAGGCGCGCGCCTGCCCACGCTGTTCCTCGATGCCGTCAAGACCCTGAAGCTCGGGCAGGTGGGCCCCCTGCTGCGCAGCGCCAACGGTTTTCACCTGCTGCGGCTGAACGAGCGGCGCGGTTCCACCGCCCCGGTGATCGTGCGCCAGACGCATGCCCGCCACATCCTGATCAAGACCAACGAACTGGTGCCGCAAGCCGAGGCGCGCCGGCGGCTGGCGGCCCTCAAGGAGCGCCTCGACAACAAGGCCGATTTCGCGGAACTGGCGCGCCTGCACTCCGAGGACGCGAGCGGCAGCCGCGGCGGAGACCTCGGCTGGCTCGCACCGGGCGACACGGTCCCCGAGTTCGAGCACGCGATGAACGCGCTCGATCCAGGACAGATCAGCGACCCGGTGCAGACGCCGTTCGGCTGGCACCTGATCCAGGTGCTCGCGCGGCGC
>CAZCGD010000447.1:0-2912 GCA_964498105.1 uncultured Streptomycetaceae bacterium | reverse complement strand
GAAGCGAAGATCACCTCGCCCTGGACGGTGGAAGTGAAGACGGCCGGGGGAGACGCGCGCACACTGACGACGCGCGCGCTCGTGATCGCGGCGGGCGCCCGCCCGTTCGTGCCGCCCATACCCGGCATCGAGGAAGTCGGCTACGTCACCTCCGACACGATATGGGGGCTGCGGCAACTGCCGAAGCGGCTGGTCGTCCTGGGCGGCGGGCCGATCGGCTCGGAGTTGACGCAATGCTTCGCGCGCCTGGGTTCGCAGGTAACCCAGGTCGAGATGCTGCCGCGCATCCTGATCCGCGAGGACCCGGAAATCTCGGACATGGTGATGCAGCGGTTCCGCAAGGAAGGCATCAACGTGCTGATCAGCCACAAGGCGAAGGAGTTCCGGGTCGAGAGCGGCGAGAAAATCCTCATTGCCGAGCACGATGGGCGCGACGTGCGCATTGCCTTCGATCAACTGCTGTGCGCCGTGGGGCGAATGCCGAACACCAAGGGCTACGGGCTGGAGGAACTGGGTATCCCGGTAACCAGGACGCGCACGGTGGAAACCAACGAGTACCTGCAGACGATTTATCCCAACATCTACGCCTGCGGCGACGTCGCGGGGCCGTTCCAGTTCACGCATACCGCCTCGCACCAGGCGTGGTATGCGGCGGTGAACGCGCTGTTCGGACGCTTCCGCAGGTTTCGCGCCGACTACTCCGTGATCCCATGGGCGACCTTCACCGACCCCGAAGTAGCGCGCGTGGGGTTGAACGAAACCGAGGCGAAGGAGAACAACGTCTCGTACGAAGTGACGACTTACGGCCTGGAGGACCTCGACCGCGCAATCGCCGACGAAGAGGCGCACGGCGTGGTCAAAGTGCTGACCGTGCCGGGAAAAGACCGGATACTCGGCGCGACCATCGCGGGCGAGCACGCAGGCGACCTGATCGTCGAATATATCTCCGCCATGCGCCACGGCATCGGGCTGAACAAGATCCTGGGGACCATCCACATCTACCCGACGCTCGCCGAAGCGAACAAGCACGCGGCCGGCGCCTGGAAGCGCGCGCATGCACCGCGCCAACTGCTCGAGTGGGTGGAAAAATTCCACGCCTGGATGCGTGGCTAGGGGCGAGCTTGCTGATTGCCCCGGACCGCGCCCGCCGATTAGCCAGGCTCGTGCGTGTCCTCGCCGCGGGCGAGGGGCTCGCGGCACGTGTCGCCGCCGCGCAATCAAGGCGTGCGGACCGGCCGCAGCTGCGACGCGCACTCGCGTTGCAGGCGGAACAGGAAACCGGTCACTTCCGGCTCGCGCAGCGCCTGTGCGATGCGCTGCCCGAACCGCAAGGCTGCGGGCCCGCGCTCGCGGCGCTCGCGCGGCTCGAGCGTCGCATCTGGCGAGATCTCGATACTGGCGCACTGGCCTCATCCGTAGTAGGGCTGCAGGGCGTGGTGGAGCATCTGGGTGAAGCGCTTCTTGAGAGACTCGACCCGGCGCGGCACGGCCTCCCTGCTCTCGGGCCCCTGCACCGCAAGATTCTCGCTCAGGAGCGGGGGCATCTCCGACTGGGCGCGCAATGGCTGCGGGAATCCGTCGGCGCAATTGATGCGAGCGCGCAGGATTACTTCGCGCTCGGCGAGGAGTTGGGCACCTCGGTGTGCGGCATGCTTGACGATATGCGGGTGGACCCTCCCGCCATCTGGGGCGGCGTCCGCGCGCGCCTGGAGGGCTGGCTCGTGCAAAGCCGTCTGCATCCATGATCACGATCATCATCCCCGCGCTCGACGAGCAAAAGGCGCTGCCCGCTACGCTGGCCGCAGCGCTCGCGCAGCGAGGCGCGTTCGAAGTGATCGTTGTGGATGGCGGCAGCCGCGACGCGACGTGCGCGACCGCATGCGCTTCGCCCGGCGTGCGGCTCATCGCGGCGCCGCGCGGTCGGGCTACGCAGATGAACGCCGGTGCCCGCGCCGCACAGGGCGAGTGGCTGCTTTTCCTGCATGCCGACACGGTGCTCCCCGCGGGCGCGCTTGAGGCGATCGCGGCATTGCCGTTGCCGGTTGAGGCGGGATGCTTCCGTCAGTCTTTCAATCATCCTCACCCGCTGCTCTCGATGATATCGCGACTGCACAACTGGCGCTGCGCCGCGACCCGCATCATGTACGGGGACCAGGCGATGTTCGTCCGGCGCACCGTGTTCGAGAGATTGGGCGGTTTCCCGGAAACGGATCTCGAGGACGTGAAGCTTTCGGAACGACTGCGGGAACGCGCCGATCCGGTGTTGTTGCCGGAAACCGTGGTCACCGATTCGCGCAAGTTTCTCGCGCACGGGATCATCCGCAGCTTCGTAAGGATCGTATTGATTCTGCTCTGCCACCGGTTTCGGCTTCCGCTCGCGAACCGCCGTTTTCTTGATCCGGTGCGCTGAAATCGGAGAGCGGCCATGAAACGATTCTTGATCGCCCCGCTGGTGGCGCTCGTGTTCACGGGCGCCGCCTCCGCGCAGGAATTCGACCATACACACCAGGCCTGGACTGTCCTGCTGAAAAAGCACGTGGTGCTGGTGGACGGCGGCAAGGCATCGCAGGTGCGCTACGCCGGCCTCCAGCAGGACCGCGCGGCGCTGAAGAGTTACCTCGGCTCGCTCTCGAAGGTTTCTCTTCAGGAATTCGACAGCTGGGGCAAGGCGCAGCAGGCGGCCTTTCTTATCAACGCCTACAATGCCTTCACCGTCGAAAAGATCCTCACGCGCTATCCGGACATCCGGTCCATCTGGGATTTCGGCAAGATCTTCGGCAATCCCTTCAAGGACCGGTTTTTCACGCTGCTCGGACGGGCGTCCTCCCTCGACCAGGTCGAGCACGAGACCTTGAGGAAGCCCGGCGCCTACGACGAGCCGCGCGTCCACTTCGCCGTCAACTGCGCGTCAG
>CAZCGD010000446.1:0-1925 GCA_964498105.1 uncultured Streptomycetaceae bacterium | reverse complement strand
CTCGGCGGGCTCCTTCAGCAGTTCAAGACTGACGTTCGCGAAACTTTCGCCCTTGGCTTCGGCCTGTTTCAGGATGTTCACCACGCGCTTGTTGGCTGCCGCGAGACTCTGCGCTTCCGGCAGCTTGTTGAAGGCCTGGACGGCTTCGAGCTGGCGCACGGTATCGTTGATCCGGTAGTGTTCCGCGCTGAGGACGGAGTCGACTTCCAGCGCTGAATAACCGCGGTCCCTCAGATATCCGCTCAATCGATCCTGGATGAACATCTCCAGATCCGTGCGGGCGTCCCTGATCTTGCCATCGTAAACGGCGAATGCCCAATCGATCAGGTCGTGCACGGCAAGCGGCAGGTCGCGCTCGACGAGAATGCGGATGACACCCAGCGCGGCACGGCGCAAGCCGAAGGGATCCCTGTCGCCGGTGGGGGTCTGCCCGATCCCGAACAGGCCCGCCAGCGAATAGAGCTTGTCGGCGAGCGCCACGGCCATGGCAACGTTTCCCTGCGGCAGCTCGTCGCCGGCAAACCGCGGGCGGTAGTGCTGTTCGATCGCGTCAGCAACGTCCTTTGGCTCTCCGTCGTGCAGGGCATAGTAGCGGCCCATGGTGCCCTGCAGCTCAGGAAATTCGCCCACCATATCGGTAAGCAAGTCTGCTTTGCACAAGAAGGCCGCACGTTCTGCTGCATTCGCGTCCGCCTTCAGTCCGCTCGCGATTGCACCAGCGAGCTTCTTGATGCGCTCCACGCGCTCGAGCTGGCTGCCGAGCTGGTTGTGATAGACGACGCTGGCGAGCCGTGGCACACGCATTGCGAGTTTGGTCTTGCGGTCCTGGTCGTAGAAGAACTTCGCGTCCGCCAGCCGCGCCCGCAGCACGCGCTCGTTGCCGTGGATGATCTGCGACGGGTCGCCGGCGCTGATGTTGGAGAGGAACAGGAAGCGCGGCAACAGCTTCCCCGTCGCCTTATCGCGCAGCGGCACGTATTTCTGGTGCTGCTGCATGGACAGCACCAGGCATTCCTGGGGGACGGCGAGAAAGTCCGTGCTGAACTCGCCGGCGTAGACCTGGGGGTGCTCTACCAGCGCGGTGATTTCGTCGAACAGCGCGTCGCCGGCCACCCGTTCCGCGCCCGTGCCGGCGGCTTGCTCTAGCGCCTTGATGATGCTCGCCCGCCGCGCGGCGAAGCTGGCAATGACGCTGCCTTTTTCGGCGAGGTGCCGTTCGTAGTGGCCCGCATGGTCGAGAACAATCGGCGCCGCGGACAGGAAGCGGTGCCCGAGGGTGCGGTTGGCGCTGATCGCGCCCAGCACGCTGCCAGGGACGACGCGCGAGCCGTGCAGCATCACCAGTCCGTGTACCGGCCGCACGAACTGCGCGGTGCCGCTGCCCCAGCGCATGGCCTTCGGAATCGGCAGCGACTTCAGCGCCGCTTCGGTCAACCCGGCCAGCACCACGTCGAGCGCGCTGCCGTTCGTTTTTACACGAGCGACGTAGATCTCGCCCTTCGGCGTTTGCTGCTTTTTCAGCGCCTCGACTGCGACGCCGCTTTTCCTCGCAAAGCCGGCAACGGCCGGGGCCGGGGCGCTGACGGCGGGGCCCTGCACCTCACGCTCCGTATCGGGCGAACGCTCTTCGACCCTGGTGATCAGCGCCGCCAGCCGCCGCGGCGTAGCGAATGCGCTCACGGCGCTGGCTTCCGACAGGAAGCGCTCTTTCTGGAGCCCGGCATGGAGCTTCGTTGCGAACACCTCGGACAACGCCCGCAGCGCCTTTGGCGGCAACTCTTCGGTGAGAATTTCGACCAGCAGCGTGTCCGGCATGGCTACTTCTTTACCATGGGAAAGCCGAGTTTCTCGCGCGACTCGTAGTAGGCCTGCGCGATCGCGCGCGCGAGGTTGCGCACGCGGCCGATGGTGGCGGCGCGCTCGGT
>CAZCGD010000445.1:0-3004 GCA_964498105.1 uncultured Streptomycetaceae bacterium | reverse complement strand
GGCATGGCGGCGCTGGTGGTGGATGCCCCGGGCACCGGGCAGACCACTTTCCCGCACGCACCGGAGTCGGTGGTGGCGTGGCAGGCGGCGCTCGACGCGCTGGCGAAGCGCCCGGAGATCGACGGCAAGCGGCTCGGCGCCTTTGGCGTCTCCCGCGGCGGCCTGTGGGTGATGCGGCTCGCCGCGCACGATGCGCGCGTGAAGGCCCTCATCTCCTGCGCGCCGGGCGGCGTCGGTTACTGGGGCTCGGCAGAAGAGCGGGCCGAGTGGCGCAAGGCGGCCGAGGAGCGCGCGCGGACGAGCTGGTTCGGCCCCCGCGGCACGCGCCCGCCGGCGCAACGGATCACCGAGGAGGACCAGCGCCGGGAATTCCTGCGCTGGTCGCTGAAGGACAACGGCCTGCTCGACAAGCTCACCATGCCGATGTTCCTGGTGAACGGCAAGGTGGACCACCTGACGCCGATCGGCAACCTGTACCTGCTGCTGGAAAGCGGCCCGCCCACCGGGCGCGTGGCGCGCGTGTATCCCGACGACGGCCACATTGCCGCGCGCAACGAGCGCGAGTGGGGCCCCGCCAGCTGGCGCTGGCTGCGGCAACAACTGGATGCGGTAAAGTAGCCCCTATAAATGTTGAATGTTGAATGTTGAATGTTGAGTGCTGAACCCCGTTAGAGGTGGGCTTGAGAGATCGCGAATCATTGGGAGCGTCGCGTTCACCTCTAACGGGGTGAGTGCTGAGTGATTTCTGAATTGTTTTTATCGGCGTTCATCGGCGTTCATCGGCGGCTCCGACATGACTTTTCTCCCGCGGCATACGGCACTGCGCATCGTGGCGTCGGCGTGGCTGCTCGCGGCGATCGTGATGTTGACTGCCACGCTGCTGCGTCCGGACATCTACGGCAACGATCGGGCCGCGCTGGTGTGGCTGACGCCGCTCTACTGGCTGAGCTTTCCGCTCGGCCACGCCGGCGTGATGGCGGGCATCTGGATCCGGGTGGAGCTCTATGTCGGCCCGCAGTTCGCGCCGAGCGTGTTCGCCGAAGGTCTGTACCTGTGGACCGTGCTGACCGTTCTCGGCTACCTGCAATGGTTCGTGCTGCTGCCTTGGATGTCCCGAAAATGCTGGTTGCTGTCGCGGGCAATTTTCGACCGGGACCGCCAGGCGCCGGGCTGAAACATCGGGGTCATCGCGTTGTAAAATAGCCGCACGCAGCGACGCAGGACACCAGCGCTACGCCGTCGCGCGGAACAGCGCCGGCAACCATCAGGAAGGAGGCCACATGCCCGGTTCGTCGCGCCAACTCCAATATTTCATCGTGCTGGTAGCGGGGCTGGTGTTCTGCGCGGCCATGGTGCCGGAGGCGCAGGCGCAGACGTATCCCGCGCGGCCGATCCGGATGATCGTGCCGTTCCCGCCCGGAGGCAGCAACGACATCGTGGCGCGCGTCATCGGCCAGCAACTGACCGAGCGTCTGGGAAAGCCGGTGGTGATCGACAACCGCGGTGGCGCGGGCGGCTTGATCGGCACCGAGACCGCGATCAAAGCGCAGCCGGACGGCTACACGCTGCTGATCATCTCCGCGGCCTATTCCTACAATCCCTCGGTCTACAAGCTGCCCTACGATCCGATCAAGGCGATCGTGCCGATCACGCTGATCGGCTCCGGGCCGACTTCGCTCGTGGTCAATCCCGGCGTTCCCGTCAATTCGGTCAAGGAGCTGATCGCGCTCGCGAAAGCAAAGCCCGGCCAGTTGAACTACGCCTCCGCGGGGATCGGTTCATTCATCCATCTCAGCACCGAACTGTTCCGGATCATGGCCGGCATCAACATCGTGCACGTGCCATTCAAGGGGGGAGGGCCGGCGCTGCTCGACGTCCTGTCCGGCCATACGCAGGTCACCATGGGCACGCTGATCCAGAATATCCCGCATATCCGTTCCGGCAGGCTGAAGTTACTCGCCGTCGGCAGCTCGAAACGGGCAGCGATACTGCCGGATGCGCCGACGATGGCCGAGGCCGGCGTTCCGGGCTACGAAGCGAGCAACTGGTGGGGCATCATCGCCCCCGCCGGCACGCCAACCACCATCGTCAAGAAACTGAACACTGAGATCGCGGCCACTCTCACCACGCCGGAAATGCAGAAATGGTTTGCGGCGGAAGGCACGGAGATTTTTAACCTGGCCCCCGAGCAGTTCCGGAAACACATCGTGGCCGAGACGGCCAAGTGGGGACGGGTCGTGAAAGAGGCCGGCATCAAGGCTGAATAGCAGCCCGTCGAGCTTCGTGTCGCGGGCTGCTATGAACAATTCCGCCTGGTAAGGCTCTGGCGGAGTACGGCCCGACCGATTTTCGGGCAGCGTCAACCCCATCCACCGGGGTAGACGGCCCGTATATTGGGGCATCCGCAATTTGCGGCAACACCGTTTGAGGAGAAACCTATGACACGCAGAGGCTGGTTGCAGGGCATGCTGGCGGCAGGGCTGTGGCCCGTGCTGGCGGGGCGGGGCGACGCCGCCCAGCCGCAGGTGAAGGACATGAAGGGCATACAGGAGTTGCAGAAGAACTGGAAGATGCACCTGGCGGAGAACTTCAAGGCGCCGCTGCCCACCGAGCCGCTGAAGCTCGCGAAAGAGGAGTGGCGCAAGCGCCTGCCGCCGCAGGCGTACACCGTGCTGCGCGACGAGGGCACCGAACGCGCGGGGACCAGCCCTCTCAACAACGAGAAGCGCGACGGTGTCTACGCCTGCGCCGGCTGCGACCTGCCGCTGTTCACTTCCGAGATGAAGTACGAAAGCGGCACCGGCTGGCCGAGCTTCTTCACGACCATACCCGGGGTGTTCGACACCAAGAAGGATTACGGGTTGTTCCTGCCGCGCACCGAGTACCACTGCAAGCGTTGCGGCGGGCACCACGGCCACTTGTTCGACGATGGCCCGCCGCCGACCGGGCAGCGCTGGTGCAACAACGGGGTGGCGCTCCGCTTTGTCCCGAAGTCGGGCAAAGC
>CAZCGD010000444.1:0-3576 GCA_964498105.1 uncultured Streptomycetaceae bacterium | reverse complement strand
CGATCACCTGCGCGACTTCGCGTGGCTCCAGAACACGGTTCTGCGGGTAAATGGCGGCGCGCTCGCGCCACACCTGCTCGACACTGATGCCGCGCCGTTCGGCTTCCGTCTTCGCCGAGCGCTCGGCCATGGCCGTTCGCACCCAGCCAGGCAGTACTGCGTTTGATGTGACTCCGAACGGGCCAGCGTCCTGGGCCACCGCACGTGCGAGCCCGATAAGCCCATGCTTGGAGGCGGTGTACGCGCTGGCGGAGCGTTCCGCTTTCTCGCCGGCAGTCGAACTGGTGAATACGAGCCGGCCGAAGCCGCGCTTGCACATGCCGCCTACCGTCAGTCGCGCGAGTTCGAACGGACCGTCGAGGTTGATGCGCATCGTCTCGCGCCAGACCTCGGGATCCTGTTCCCACACCAACCGCTCGTGGGCTGAGCCGATACCGTGGTTCACGACCAACACTTCGATCGGTCCGAGTCGTCGCTCGGTCTCGGCAACGGCCAGGGCGCAACCCGCGGCGGTGCCGAGGTCGGCCACAACGTATTCGAGGCCAACGGCCGCCAGTTCCGTCGCGCTGCGCGACACCACCATCACACGCGCCCCCGCTGCCGACAGCAGCAGCGCCGCCTCGCGCCCGATCCCTCTGCCGCCGCCCGTGACCAGCGCCACACGTCCGTTCATTGTCAAGCCTGCCGGCCGTAGAACAACTGCCTGGTCAACTCGGTGAGCTGCATGCCGCGATACTCGCCATAGGTCAGCACTGCGTTGATCCGATCACGTGCGCCGGCAACCCGGGTCACGCGGTGCAACGCCAGCCGGCCACGGAACAGGGACAGTGTGCCCGGTGCCGGGTCGAGTCGAATCGGCGCGACCGATGTGACACCGCGCAGGAACCGGGACACCCCGTCGTGGTTCGGATCGTTGTGGCTCCGAAGGCCCGGGACGTAGTCGAACTGACCCCCTTCGACAGCGTCCTGCAGCATGATCGTGACGGAGAATTCGCTGTTGTCGAAGTGCCAGCCGAGCTGGTCGCCGGGCGTGAACACGGCGATCTCAAGCGCATCGAGTGGATCTGCGCTGCGGAAGACTTCGCCTCGACCGAGCGCTGCAGCAACGAACGCGGTCATTTCCGACGACTCGTACAGCGCCCGCAACGGCAGATTGGGCGGCAGCAAGTCGTATGCAATGGCGCGCTTCGCCGAGTGCTGCACCATGGCGAGGGGATCGTTGCTACCAGTGTCGTCGGGGATCGGTTCGAAGTAGACGTTGTGACCCTGGTCGCTCGCCCAAGCCCGATCCATCAGCGTCAGTGCCAACTCGAGTGCACGCTGGATCGCGCCGGGTAGCAGGAAGCCGTCGAGTTCGCAGACCGCGGTGTTGGCGAGCAAGGCGCGACACCGGGTAACGAGATCCGCGCCTGGAGCGGTGTCGAGTTGGTGAATCGGGTAGCGGTCGAGGTCGACGATATCGGCGAGCACGCAGGTACTTCCAGCCATGTAGCGAGTATGCACGAACGGTTCTCAGGCCTCGAGCCGCCGCTCGTGCACCACGCCGGTCAGCGTGTCCTCGCCGAGCGACAGGTAGATCGTCCGATCGGAGACGGCCAGATCGAAATCCATGCGTCGGTCGAGACGCGCGACCAGTGCCGCAAGCAGTTCTCGGTCCACTGCGTAGATCCGCAGCGCCCCCGCACGGTGAATTCGTTCGCCGGCGAGACGCGACAGCAGTTGATCCAGATCCCGGTGCACGTACAACGCCACGTTTGGTGCTGCCTTCGCGGCCTTGTGCAGCCGCGCCGCGTCCGGCGCGCCGATCTCGATCCAGGCCTGCAGTGCGCCGGTCAGGTCACGCACGCTGATCGCCGGCTCATCCGGAGCGGATAGCCCCTTGGAAAACGCGATGCCCTCGGTGTACTCGAGGCAGTAGGCGAGCAGGCGCGTGATCAGGTACTCGGCGGTCTCCGACGGATGCCGTGCCACCCGGATCGTCAGCGTCTCGTAGACGCCCCGATCGGCATCGGCCAGGCGCACCTCGAACACGTACATCGTTGCACTCAGCGCCAATGGCCACTCCAATGCGAATCACGGAACAGGCGAACTCTACCGCGTTCCGAAGCGCAACAGGCCCGGTGAGGAGCGGCTGCGCAGTGGGTGGCGTCATCGAACTGTGGCGCCAGTCGTTTCGCTAATCTGCAAGACGCCCCCGCTACCATTCTCATCAGAACCTCGTGCTACTGCTCGACGGGTGCGCGGTTCCGCTTGGGGTTTTCTTCGATCAGTAATGTCTGGATGTCGTTCAGGACCAGCCGCGGGTACAGGAACGTTGAGGTGTAAATCTCTCGGATGTCTCCCGCGCGGGCAATCAGGAACACCTTCAGCACGTGCGACAGCTCGCGTCGCGGGCGCCCGCTGGAGCGATCAAACGTAATGTTGATATCCTGGCCAAATCCGTCAACCAGGGGCATGAGCTCGCGCGCCGAGCGGGTTGTAAGAAAGTACCAGTGCAGCCCTCCGTCCTCCTCCGAGACACGGCTGCCTGCGTAATGCAGCATCACATTCGGCGTGTCGCGCGCGGGATCAAAAGAGAGCGTGACAAACCGCACCTTGCCCCGCAGCGAAGGGGTGGCCGTGATGGCTTCCTTCAATGCGTCGAACACGCGATAGGCGAGCGGGCAACCTTCGGGATCGGTGCACGTTGTGTAAATGAAGCCGAGCAGCGTGATCTGGCCGCGCGTGTAACGCGAGAGCGGCTGCGAGCGGCCGTCAATCCCGAGTACCTGGCCATCGGGAGCCGCCATGATGCGGTGCAGCGTGTAAGTGCCCGGTGCGGGCGGCATGAAATCCGGTTCAGCGAACGGTTCGCCCTGATGCGCGCCGGAGCTCGGCGCGCAGGCAAGCGCGGCAAGCAGCACGAGCACCCACGCCGCGCGCTGGATTTCTGGCGGGCCGCTCACCCCCCGGCGGCTGAGGAGCGCAGCGCCGCGGAGCCCAGCTTCATGTGATGGGCCCGGCCGAGCTTCTCTTTGGTGAAATCAACCTCGAACTTCTGCGCCAACTCCTTGCCGTCCCACGCGAAGCCGCGCAGGAACTGCTCGTTGTCGGCGCCGCCTTTGTCCCAGTTCGCGAGTAGCGACGAGGTGATGTACACACGCTTGCCGTCCCAACTCTGCGAGATCATGTTGACCTGCTTGCCGGTGACCTTTTCGTAGGTCTGCTGCGGCGCCTCGGGGTTGGACAGGTCGAAATATCGTGTCTTCCCGTCCATGAAAGTGTTGACCCAAAGCCCCTTGCCGTCGCGCGTAATGCTGATGTCCACCGGCAGCGGGATCTTGGACGGATCGCCGATCGTGCCGACTTCCTTCGCGATCCACTCGCCCTTGGCGTCCTGCTTGACGAGCCAAAGCTTTGAAGTCAGCGCTGTGGCGGTGATCGCCCAGTTGTCCTTGGAATTGAGCGACCAGCGGATCTCGAGCGGTGCGCCGGGAACGGCGAGTACCTTGGTCGGCTTGATCGCTTTCAGGTCCCAAAGCACCATGGTGCTGCCGAAGTTTTTCATCGCCTCGCCGTCATTGATCAACTCCCCGA
>CAZCGD010000443.1:0-4905 GCA_964498105.1 uncultured Streptomycetaceae bacterium | reverse complement strand
GTCCAGGCCTTCAACAAGCTGCCGGAAGCGCAGAGTCTCGCGGCAGCCAACAAGCGCGTGGTGAACATCCTGAAACAGGCCGAAGCCAAGGGCGAAAGTTTCGCGAACGTCAGTCTTGAACTGCTGAAGGAGCCCGCCGAGCGGGCGCTCTTCGAGGCGCTTACCGCCGCGTCCCGGCGGGCCACCCCGCTCCTCCAGCAGGGCGATTTCACCGGCTATCTGAAAAGCTTCGCGGTCCTTAAGTCTCCGGTCGACGCCTTCTTCGATTCCATCATGGTAATGGTGGAGGACGGCAAATTGCGGAAGAACAGGCTGGCGCTGCTTGCGGACCTGCGTAAACAAATGAACCGCGTCGCCGACTTGTCCAAGCTTGCGGTGTGAGCGCAAGCTTGAATTTTGAATGCTAAATTTTAAATGTTGAATGATCAGCAGCGCTGCACTGGTCGCGATACATATTTCAAATTCAACATTTAACATTCAACATTCAACATTCGAGCCATGAAGCTCGTGATCCTGGATCGCGACGGCGTCATCAACTACGACAGCCCGTCCTACATCAGGAGCCCGGAGGAGTGGAAGCCGATTCCGGGCAGCCTGGAGGCGATCGCGCTGTTGACGCAGGCGGGCTACCAGGTGGCGGTGGCGACCAACCAGGCGGGCATCGGCCGCGGGTTGATCGAGATGGCGACGTTGAACGCCATCCACGACAAGATGCACCGCGCCGTCGGCCAGGCGGGCGGACGCATCGACGCCGTGTTCTACTGCCCGCACGCGCAGGAAGCGAACTGCGGCTGCCGGAAGCCCAAGCCGGGGCTGTTCGAGGAGATCGGCCAGCGCTACAGCGTGAGCCTGAAGGGCGTGCCCGGCATTGGCGATGCGCTGCGCGACCTGCAGGCGGGGGCGGCAGTCGGCGCGCAGCCGATCCTGGTGTTGACCGGCAAAGGCACGCAAACGCAGCGCGAGGGCGGCCTGCCGCCCGGCACCCGCGTCCACGCCGACCTCGCCGCAGCAGTGAAGTCGTTCCTTAAGAGTCCCTAACACAATGAAACACACGCTGCGCTGTCACGATGTTAGGGACTCTAGGTAAATGTCCGCTTTCCTGCGATCGTGCCTGTTCGCGCTGTTCCAGGCCGTCGTTACCATCGTCTTCGCCATCATCGCGCTGCTCTGCTTCCCGCTTTCCGCGCCCGCCCGCTACCGCATCATCACCACCTGGTCGCGGCTGATGGTGAGCGGCGCCGAGAGAATTTGTGGCATCCGCTATCGCGTGCTCGGCGCGGAGAACGTGCCGCCACCGCCGTTTATCGTGCTCGCCAAACACCAGTCGGCGTGGGAAACCCTCGTCTTCCAGGTCATCTTCCCGCCGCAGGTGTGGGTGTTAAAGCGGGAGATGCTGTGGATCCCGTTCTTCGGCTGGGGGCTCGCGCTGCTGTCGCCGATCGCCATCGACCGCGGGGCGGGGTCGCGCGCGCTGAACAAGCTCCTGGAGCAGGGTCGGGATCGGCTGGCGCGCGGCTACTGCATCGTGATTTTTCCCGAGGGCACGCGCGTCGCGCCCGGCCGCCGCGGCAGGTACCACGGCGGCGGCGCCTGGCTCGCGGTCAAGACCGGCACCCCGGTGCTGCCGGTAGCGCACAACGCCGGCGGGCTGTGGCCAAGGAACGCCTTCATCAAGCGCCCGGGACTGGTGACCGTCAGCATCGGCGCGCCGATTGACACCAGGCAGTTAACCCCGGCTGAACTCAGCGGCAAGGTTGAGGACTGGATAGAGAACGAGATGCTGAGGATTTCGCGGGACCTCACGGTCCCGCGAAATCCTTGATCGCAACCCGATAAGGAGTTTGTCGCGAACGCAGCCTGACAAACTCCTTGTGCTACTATTTTCCGTCAGTACCACCCGCCAACCATGCGCGCCACGCTCATCCCGATTCTCGTAGCCGTGCTGCTCGCCGGCTGCGGTTACAAGGGCCCGCTGTACTTACCCCAGCCGAAACCCGAAGCGCAGAAGCCCGCCCCGATGCCGGCGCCGGCGCAGGACGACAGGAAACCCGCCGGTGAGCAGTAACCACTTCGATTACCGTAACGGCGAGCTGCAAGCGGAGGCAGTGCCGTTCGCTCAGATCGCGGAGCGCTACGGCACGCCGTGCTACGTCTACTCGCGCGCGGCGATCACGGACACCTACCGCGCCTTCGACGCGGCGTTCGGCGCGCGCGACCACCTGATCTGCTACGCAGTGAAGGCCAATTCCACCCTCGGCGTGCTCAACGTTCTCGCCCGGCTGGGCAGCGGCTTCGACATCGTCTCGGGCGGCGAACTCACACGGGTCCTGGCCGCCGGCGGCGACCCGCGCCAAGTGGTGTTCTCCGGCGTGGGCAAGACCGCCGAGGAAATGCAGCAGGCGCTGATGGCGGACATCCTGTGCTTCAACGTCGAATCGGAAGGCGAGCTCGCGCGGCTCGACGCCGTCGCCGCCCGCACCGGCAAGTCCGCCGTAGTGAGTCTGCGCGTCAACCCCGATGTGGACCCGCGCACCCACCCCTACATCGCGACCGGCCTGAAAGAGAACAAGTTCGGCATCCCGTACGAGGACGCGCTCGCGCTCTACCGGCGCGCGCGCGACCTCGCCCACATCCGGATTGCCGGCATCGGCTGTCACATCGGCTCGCAGCTGACGTCCGTCGCGCCCTTCGTCGCGGCGCTCGACAAGGTGCTCGAACTGGTCGATCGGCTGCAGGCGGAGGGCATCGCCCTCACCCACGTCGACATCGGCGGCGGCCTCGGCATCCGCTATCGAGACGAGGCGCCGCCGGCGGTCGCGGACTATGCCCGGGCATTGACCGCCCGCCTCGGCAATCGCCCCCTGAAGCTTCTGCTGGAGCCGGGCCGCGCGCTGGTCGGCCAGGCCGGCGTGCTGGTGACGCGCGTCGAGTACCTCAAGCACGGCCGCGAAAAGAACTTCGCGGTGGTGGACGCGGCGATGAACGACCTGCTGCGGCCCGCGCTCTACGACGCCTGGCACGAAGTGCAGCCGGTAAAGGAATCTTCCACTCGCAGCAAGGCGTACGACATCGTCGGGCCGGTGTGCGAAAGCGGAGATTTTCTGGCGCGCGCGCGCGCCCTCGCGCTCGCCGAAGGCGACTTGCTCGCGATCATGACCGCCGGCGCCTACGGCATGAGCATGAGCTCCAACTACAACACGCGCCCGCGCGCCGCGGAAGTGATGGTGGACGGCGGAGAGATGCACCTCATCCGCGAGCGCGAGGCGGTGTCCGAGCTGATGGCGCGGGAGATGCTGCTACCGTAGGCGGAAGGCAAAAGGCAAAAGGCAAAAGGCAAAAGGCAAAAGGCAAAAAGCGGAAAATTGGAAGCGCTTCCCCGCGGAAGTTCCCGCCCGCTACTTACCATTCACCATTCACCATTCACTATTCACCATTCACGGGTTCAGTTGGCGGTAGACCGCCGTCGCCACCCGCAGCAGCTCCGGCTTGTCCACCTCGCCCGAGAGGGCGTAGCCCAGTTTTCGATCGAGCCAGTAGAACACGCCGACGCCGTGCTCGTGCGCGAAACGGAACGCGGTCTCGCGGCTGTCGTCGGGATTGACGCGGACGTAGAGCGTCAACCGCTGGCCCTTGCCGTCCTGGTACATGAACTGGGCCACCGGCCCGCGGTCGCCCGGCAACAGGCGCCCGCCGACCAGCGCATAGCCGATATCCCCGAGGTGCGGGATCCTGAGCGAGGCGCCCAGCCGTTTCGACAACCACCGCACGAGATGCTCTTCTTCGTTGGCCGCGACTTCGACCGGGTGCCGCACTTCCGGGCTGTACACCACGTGCGCGATCGCGGCGCGGCGCGCCCACGCGGTGGTCTCGATCCGCTTGTCCGCCGTGTAAGCGTGCAGCTGCCAGCCCGCCACGCCGCCTATCGTGAGCCACGCCACCACGGCGGCATAGCGCGCCAGCGGCCGCGCCCAGTAAAACCGCGGGACGTGCAGCCGCTGCGGCACCGGCTCGTCGAGCACGGCGTCGAACTCCCGGCGCAACGCCACGAGTTGCTCGCGGTAGGCGGCGACGCGAGCTGCTTCCTCCGGGCGCTCCGCCAGGTAGGCTTCCACTTCGGCGGCGCGCGCCGGCGGCAGCACGCCGTCGACGTGCGCGTGCAGCTCGCTTTCCGTGACGGGCTGCCTGCTCATTTCACGCCCTTCATTTCACCACCTTGAGAGAAGACACCTTGAAATCGCCGCCGAGGAGCGCCCGCAGCCGCTCGCGGGCGCGCGACAGGCGCGACATGACGGTGCCGATGGGGACGCCGAGCACCCGCGCCGCCTCGTCGTAGGTGAACTGCTCCAGCCCCACCAGCAACACCACCGCCCTTTGCTCCTGCGGCAGGCGCGACAGCGCGCTGGCGATGTCGCGCAGCTCGAGCCAGTCCGGCTCCGGCGCGCGCGCCGTGTCAGCCGCAGGCTCGGTCTCGAGCGACTCGTGGTCGCGGCGGGCCCGCGAACGGACCTGGTTCACGAAAATGTTGTGCATGATGGTAAACAGCCACGCCCGCAAATCGCTGCCCTGGCGCCACAGGTGAAAGCGGGACAGCGCCCGTTCCAGCGTGTCCTGCACCAGGTCGTCCGCGGCGGCGCGGTCGCCCGTAAGCGCTCGGGCGTAGCGGCGCAGCCGTGGAATGTGCTGCTCGATGAGGCCGTCGGGATTGCTCACGCGCACTCAATCATGGGCCGGTCAGATCCACGGAGGCTAACACGCTTACCGTGCGAAGTATTCCCGGGCAAGCCGTTCCAGCGCGGACGTCCAGTCGCCGCCGGGGGCCTGACGGTAGATCTTGAAACCCGGAAACCACGAGGATTCGCTATCCCGAAGCATCCAGCGCCACTCCGGCGGATGAGGCACCAGCAC
>CAZCGD010000442.1:0-6377 GCA_964498105.1 uncultured Streptomycetaceae bacterium | reverse complement strand
CTAGTATCCAGTCAGGGCACGCAGGCGGTACCAGGCGATACCAGCGATCTCGCGAAAGAACCGGCTGCTGTCGGAGAGCGCAATGGCGTCTGGCAGGAAATCGAGCACCGTCAGATCGAAGCCCCCGGTGTATCCGGTCGGCGCCGGGATGACGATGAAGCCCGCGTGCTCGAACGCCAGCTTCGCGCGCGGCATGTGCGAGGCATGGGTAACGAGATAGACCTGCTGCACGGTGGATTTCATTTGATCCCGGCTCATCCGGGCGTTCTCGAATGTATTGCGCGAGCCCTTTTCGACCCACTGCGTCGGCACGTTGAAATCGCGCTGCAGCACCCGCTGCATGAGTTCGGCCTCCGGCACCGGGCCGCCCACCGGCGCGCCGCCCGCGACGAGCACCGGGTGTCCGAGCGTGCGGTGGAGGTGGGCAGCGTAGCGCAGGCGCACCAGGGTCACGGAGTTGACCGTATTGCCGCCGTACTCCGGCGCGTCGAAGTTGGTGCCGCCGCCCAGCACCACGATCGCCTGCCCGTTGCGGTCGGCAGCCGGGTCTCGATGCGGGGGTTCCAGCCACCCCAACAGCCGGTTGGCCACGAACTGCGTGGACAGCGGGTAGAGCACGAGGAGCGCCAGCACGGTGGGGCGCCACGCCAGGAGCGGCCGTCGCCACGCCACCACCGCGGCAACCAGCAGGATGAACAGCACGATGCCCAGCGGCGAGAGCAGGGAGGCGATAGCACGGGTGACCAGCTGTTCCATGGCGTAGGCTCGGTAGACTGTTGTTTCGGGTCAGTTTAGACGGTTCCGCCGGCGTTGGAGCCGGGGCGCGTGCCAGGCCGGAAAGTTTGACACAGGCACCTGATTTGCAATAGAATTCGTGCCCTTTCGAGCATACAGCGCAAGGCCACACGCATGACAACGTTTTCAGCAAAACCCGAGACCGTCCAGCACGGGTGGTACCTCGTGGATGCGTCCAACAAGGTGCTTGGCCGGCTGGCGTCGGAGATCGCACGCAGGCTGCGCGGCAAGCACAAGCCCGAGTTCACGCCGCACGTCGACACCGGCGATTATATCGTGGTGATCAACGCCGAGAAATTGCGCGTCACCGGCAGGAAGGCGCAGAACAAGATTTATCACCGGCACAGCGGCTATCCCGGCGGCATTAACAGCGAAAGCTTCTCCAAGTTGCACGGCCGCCAGCCGGAGCGCGTGCTGACGCTCGCCGTGAAGGGCATGCTGCCCAAGGGCCCGCTCGGCTACGCCATGATCAAGAAGATGAAGATCTATACCGGCGCGAGCCATCCGCACACGGCGCAGCAGCCGCAACCACTGGAGGTGTAGGGCATCATGGCACTGCAACGTCAGCAAAACTACGGCACCGGCCGCCGCAAGACCGCGGTAGCGCGGGTGTACATCAGGCCCGGCAAGGGCGCCATTTCCGTCAACGGCAGGCCGGTCGACGAGTTTTTCTCGCGCGAAACCGGGCGCATGATCGTGCGCCAGCCGCTCGAGTTGACGAAGACCACCGCCAACTTCGACATCACCGTCAACGTGGATGGCGGCGGCGAGTCGGGCCAGGCCGGCGCGGTGCGCCACGGCATCACGCGCGCGCTGATCGAGTACGACGCGTCGCTCAAGCCGGTGTTGAAGAAGGCCGGGCTGGTTACGCGCGACGCGCGCGAGGTCGAGCGCAAGAAGGTCGGCTTGCACAAGGCGCGACGCGCCAAGCAATTCTCGAAGCGCTAGCATTTTTTGTACGCAGCAAAGCCGCCTGCGGGCGGCTTTGTCGTCTGTGGACCCGGATAACACACGCATGGCGAAGAACAGGATCAAGGTCGGCATCGTTGGCGGCACCGGTTATACCGGCGTCGAACTGCTGCGCCTGCTCGCCCAGCACCCGCACTGCGAGCTGGCCGCCATTACTTCGCGCAAGGAAGCGGGCACAGGAGTGGCGGAGATGTTCCCCAACCTGCGCGGCCGGGTGGAGCTCAAGTTCTCCGATCCCGCGCAGGCCGGGCTCGGGCAGTGCGACCTGATTTTTTTCGCCACGCCCAACGGCGTGGCAATGGAGCAGGCGCGGGCGCTGGTGGGCGGTGGCGCGCGGATCATCGATATCGCGGCGGACTTCCGCATTCAGGACATCGCATTGTGGGAGCAGTGGTACGGCGTCAAGCACCTGTGTCCGGAGCTGGTGGCGGAAGCCGTGTACGGCTTGCCCGAGGTGAATCGCGAGCGCATCCGCAAGGCGCGCATCGTCGCCAATCCCGGCTGCTATCCGACCGCGACGCAGTTGGGTTTCCTGCCGCTCATCGAGGCCGGCGTCGTGGACCTCGACCACCTGATCGCCGACGCCAAGTCGGGCGTCTCCGGCGCCGGTCGCAGGGCGGAAGTGCACACGCTGCTGGCGGAAGCCTCCGATAACTTCAAGGCCTACGGCGTGCCGGGACACCGCCACCACCCCGAGATCGTGCAGGGGCTCGCGCAGGCCGCCGGCCGCGCGGTCAATCTCGTGTTCACGCCGCACCTGACGCCAATGATCCGCGGCATCCACGCCACGCTCTACGCGCGCCTGACGGCGCCGGCCGACCTGCAGGCTTTGTTCGAGAAGCGCTACGCTGGCGAACCGTTCGTGGACGTGCTGCCCGCGGGCAGCCATCCCGATACGCGCTCGGTGCGCGGCGCGAACGTCTGCCGCATGGCGGTGCACCAGCCGCGCGGCGGCGACATCGCGGTGGTGCTCTCCGTCATCGATAATCTGGTGAAGGGTGCTTCGGGGCAGGCGGTGCAGAACATGAACATCATGTTCGGCTTTCCGGAATCCGCCGGTCTCGAGCAGATCGCCCTGCTGCCCTAGGAATTTGCCGATGACACAACTCCTCCGCACGCTGCGCCGCAAGTTCGGAATTGCCGCGCCGCGGGTGTCGGTGCAGACGCACGTGGCGTGGTACTGGCGCTGGTTCGGCATCGTTGCCCTCGGCGCGTTTGTGGTCGGGGTCGGCTGGACCACTTACGATTACGGCATGGAGCTCGCCGGATTCCGGCAGGGCGAGGCGGCCAGCGCGCTGGCCACGCTCAAAGAGGAGATCCGGAAACGCGAGGCCGCGATCGCTGAAATGCGCTCGCAAGTGGCGTCGGCCCAGCGGCAGTTGCAGATCGATCGCGCGACCTACGGCGATCTTGCCAAGCAGGTAAAAACGCTGTCCGAAGAGAATGCCGCGCTCAAGGAGGACCTCTCATTCTTCCAGTCGCTGATGGCGAGCGATGCCAAGGAGCTCGGGCTCAGCATCAACCGCTTCCGCGTGCAGCCGGACGCGCTGCCCGGCGAGTACCGTTACCGCCTGCTGCTGGTGCAGAGCGGGCAGCGCATCAAGGAATTCCAGGGCACGCTGCAGTTCCTGGTTTATCTGGAGCAGAGCGACCGCAGGTTCGTGCTGGCCTTGCCGCCCGAGGATCAAAAGAACGCGCGGGAGTACCAGGTCAACTTCAAGTTCTTTCAGCGCGTGGACGGCACCTTCAAGGTGGCGCCCGGAACCACCGTAAAGAGCCTGCAGGTGCGGGTCTTTGAAAACGGGGTCAATGCGCCTAAACTATCGCAAACGGCGAGCGTTTCCTGAGGGGTACGGCACTGAGGGGTACGGCAATATGTTCGGCAGCAAGGACAACAGCAAGCTCCAGAATCGCATCGACTGCTTGATTGGCGCCGGCGCCACCATCGAGGGCAACATCATCTTCTCCGGTGGCTTGCGCGTGGACGGGCGAGTGCGCGGCGACGTGATTGCGGCCGACGGCAAGCCCGGCACGCTGGTGCTGTCCGAGCAGGCCCAGATCGAGGGCGAAATCCGCGTTTCCCACGTCGTGATCAACGGCACGGTCGTCGGCCCGGTGCACGCCGCGGAATACGTGGAACTGCAGGCCAAGGCGAGTGTCACAGGTGATGTGCATTACAAAACGCTGGAGATCCAGCTCGGCGCCGTGGTGCAGGGCCGGCTGGTTTACCAGAATGAAAGCAAGTCGGAAAAGATCGTCCACTTGAAGCCCGCCGCCGCGGAATGACGCGGCTGCGAGCCGTTAACGACAGTTTCAGGAGCCATTTATGAACGCAGTGACCGAGAAGTTACCCGAACCGCTGGTGTTCACTAACGCCGCCGCGGCGAAGGTGAAGAGCCTGATTGATGAGGAAGGCAATCCCAACCTCAAGCTCCGCGTTTTCGTCCAGGGCGGCGGCTGTTCGGGGTTCCAGTACGGCTTCACGTTCGACGAGGAGGCCGCGGACGACGACACCCGGGTGGAGAAAGACGGCGTGCTGCTGCTGATCGACCCGATGAGCCTGCAATACCTCGCCGGCGCGGAAATCGACTACCAGCAGAACGTCGAGGGCGAGCAGTTCGTGATCAAGAACCCGAGCGCAAAATCGACCTGCGGCTGCGGGTCTTCCTTCTCGGCCTAGAAGAGTCCGGCCTCGAAGAAAAGGCGGCCGCGGCCGCCTTTTTTATTGTGCATAAAAATAAAAAATCGGAACACGCCGCCAAGACGCCAAGGCCGCCAAGAAAAACAATAACAATAATTGAACCGCCAAGAGCGCCAAGCACGCCAAGAAATACAATAATTAAACGGCTTAACGTATTGTTCTGCGGCGGGCCACGACGATGTTTGGATATGCATAGTGCTGGCGGCCCGTCCGCAGCAACAAAGGGTTCGGCTTCATTCTATTGAATGGCCGGCAGCCTACGCGGCCTCTGCGTGCAACTTGACACCAAGCGCCTTTGCGACCTTCAGCACAGTCGCAAAGCTTGGGTTTCCATCAGCGCTAAGAGCCCGATACAGGCTCTCACGGCTTAGACCAGCTTCCTTTGCAACTATTGTCATGCCCTTTGCGCGGGCTATGTGACCGAGCGCTCTGGTGATACCGGCTGCGTCATCAGGCGCTTCTTCGAGCCAGGCATCGAGGTACGCAGCCATTTCCTCTGGGGTACGCAATTGTGCGGCAATGTCATACGGCATGGTCTTGGTCTTTGCTGCCTTCTTCGGTATGGTCTTGGGCATAGCTTGCTACTCCTGAAAGTTCCTAGCCAACTGAATTGCCATCTCAATATCGCTCTGTTGCGTCGACTTCGCTCCGCCGGCGAGAAGCAGGATGAGTCGGGTTCCCCGCTGCGTGTAGTAAACGCGGTATCCTGGCCCGAAATCCATCTTCAACTCGGAAACGCCATAAGTCAGGTTGCGGTGCGAGCCCGGGTTCCCATGAACCAGCCGGTCAACGCGAACCTGAATCCGAGCTCTGCCGACGCGATCCTTCAGCGCGTTGATCCATTCGCGATAGACCTCTGTCTCTTCGACGCGCATAGGAACAGTGTAGCCTATGGGCGACAGGTGTCAAACAACACTTGCGGGGCAGTTCAATAGGACCGAACTTGTATTAGGTGACAGTCAACTAGTGAGGAAAAGTATATACCGGTAGCGAGAAATCACTGTAAGTAGTGACAAACCACCAGTAATAGTGAACTGCTGCCGGCGAACCATGATCCTATTTTCATTTTGCCTTTCTTGGCGGCCTTGGCGTCTTGGCGGCGTGTTATTGCGTCTTTAAGCGGGGTAGATCGCGCCGAGCACCCGCGGCCCGCGCGCGCCGGTGACGGCGGGCAGGTTGCCAGGCTCGCGCCGGAGCGCCTGGCGCGCGAGCCAGGCGAAAGCCAGCGCCTCGACGTGCTCGGGCTCGACGCCGAGCGCGGCGGTGGTGGCGATCCGCTTGCCCGGAAGCAGCGCAGTGAGCCGGGCGAGCAGCGCATGGTTGCGCGCCCCGCCGCCGCAGACGAAAACTTCGCGTGCCCCGGCGCAATTCGATCGCACCGCCCGCGCGATGCCGGTGGCGGTGAATTCGAGCAACGTCGCCTGCACATCCGCCGCCTGTTCCTGTTCGGACAGAAAACGCTTCACCCACCGCAAGTCAAATTCATCGCGACCAGTGCTCTTCGGCGGCCGGCGGCGGATAAAGGGGTGAGCGAGCAGCTTCTTTAGCAGACTCGGGATGACGTTGCCGCTCGCAGCCCATGTTCCGCCCGCGTCGTAGGATTTGCGCCGCTTTATCTGGATCCAGGCGTCGAGCAGGCAGTTGCCCGGCCCGCAATCGAAACCGGTGACCGCGCCGCGCGCGGGAAGGCCGGTGATATTGGCGATTCCGCCGACGTTGACGATGGCGCGGCTGCGGTGCGGGTCCGCGAACAGCGCGCGGTGAAAGGCGGGCACGAGCGGCGCGCCTTCGCCGCCGGCCGCGATGTCGCGGTTGCGGAAGTCGCAGACGACGCAGATGCCCGTCCGTTCCGCGAGCCGGGCGCCGTTGACGAGCTGCAGCGTGTAGCCCGCCAGCGGACGATGGCGCACGG
>CAZCGD010000441.1:0-4148 GCA_964498105.1 uncultured Streptomycetaceae bacterium | reverse complement strand
GGTGGCTGTAGCTCAAAGGTAGAGTACTGGATTGTGATTCCAGGTGTTGCGGGTTCGAGTCCCGTCAGCCACCCCAATCATTGCGCTGTTGTATCGTGATGGGTTAATCGTGCTTTAATCGTTCCGGTGTCCGATGGGAGGAGCGGTGGGCGAGATGCAATTCCTGTGGTGGCACTGGGTGGTGCTGGGCATCGTGCTCGTGCTGCTCGAGCTTGTCGTGCCGACGTTCTTCCTGTTGTGGTTCGGCGTTGGCGCGATCGTCGTCGGCACTCTGCTCGCGGTTTTCCCCGCGCTGTTATTTCCCTGGCAGATCCTGCTATGGATCGCCTGCTCCGTGGCATTCCTGGGCTTGTGGCTCAAGGTATTCAAGCCCGGTATGCACAAGACCCGGGCCGGCATGTCGAGGGGCGCGGTGGTTGGCGAGATTGGTCTCGTCACTCGGGAAATCCGTCCGTATGACAGGGGGCAGGTCCGTTTTCAGAAGCCGCTGCTCGGGGATGATCTGTGGGAAGCAATCGCGGACGAGGAGATTAAGGTCGGGGACCGCGTCAAGGTGCTCGAGCTCGAGGGGAATATACTGAAGGTTGGCCGGGTCTAGGAGAGAACAATGGGTTTCGAAATAGTCGTTATTGCGATTCTGATATTTGCCGTCATCACCGTCTGGAAGGGCGTCAGGATCGTGCCGCAGGGCGAGGAGTGGATCGTCGAACGGCTCGGTAAATTCAATCAAACGCTGACCCCCGGACTCACCATTATCGTGCCCTATATCGACAAGGTCGCCTACAAGGTCATCACCAAGGACATCATCCTCGATGTTCCCGAGCAGGAGGTGATCACCAAGGACAATGTTGTGATCATCACCAACGCGATCGCCTTCATCAAGGTGACCGATCCGATCAAGGCGGTCTACGGCGTCGTGGACTTTGCCGAGGCGATCCGGCAGCTGGTGCAGACCACGCTGCGCTCGATCACCGGCGAGATGGAACTGGACCAGGCGTTGTCTTCGCGCGAGAAAATCAAGCTGCGACTGAAAGAAAGCATTGCCGATGAAGCGGTCGATTGGGGGCTCACCATAAAGTCGGTCGAGATCCAGGACATCAAACCCTCCCAGTCGATGGTGAAATCGATGGAACTGCAGGCGGCCGCGGAAAGAGAACGGAAAGCAGTAGTGACCAAGGCGGAGGGCGCGAAGCAGGCAATGATTCTCGAGGCCGAAGGCCGGCTCGAGAGCGCCAAGCGGGACGCCGTGGCCCAGGTGACGCTGGCCGAGTCCTCGGCCCAGGCCATTCACAAGGTCACTGCCGCCGTAGGCGACCGCGACGGACCCATGCTGTTCCTGCTCGGGGAAAAGTATATTCAGGCGCTCGACAAGCTTGGTGCTTCCGGCAACAGCAAGATCGTGGTGCTGCCCGCGGACCTGCAGGACGCACTGCGCGGCATCCTGGGCCGGACGCGGCCGCAGTGAATTTCAGCGGGTGAGCTTCAGCAGCCGCTGCTGCTCCCGGCGCCATTCCCGGTCCTTTTGCGCTTCGCGTTTGTCGTGCTGCTTTTTGCCTTTGGCGAGACCGATCTCGAGCTTGATCAGTCCCTTCTTGAAGTGCAGGTCTAGTGGCACCAGTGTGTAGCCTGCACGCTCGACACTGCCAATCAGCTGGTTGATCTCCCCGGCGTGCAGCAGCAGCTTGCGTGTGCGCACCGGGTCGGGTGTGAGGTGGGTCGAAGCGGCAAGCAGCGGGCTGATGTGAGATCCGATGAGAAAAAGCTCGCCGTTGCTGACGATCACGTACGCTTCCTTGAGCTGCGCGCGACCGGCGCGTATCGCCTTGACCTCCCAGCCCTCGAGCGCGATCCCCGCCTCGAAACGCTGCTCGATGAAATAGTCGTGAGAGGCCTTGCGGTTGTGAACGATGCTCATGGCGGGAGAATGATTGCGTGCGCAATCATTCTAACAGCAGTACACGGCGGATTCCGGCAGGGAAGTATGATCACGTTGCCGGAAGATTGAAACGGATGACCGAAATCAACCGCACGGTGTTGGTCGCGTTCACGCCGGACCAGATGTTCGCGCTGGTGGACGCCGTGGAGCAATACCCGGAATTTCTGCCGTGGTGCAGCGCCACCACGCTGATCCATCGTGATCCGGAGACCACGCGGGCCACGATATTCATCAACTATCACGGCATACGCCAGAGTTTCACGACCGACAACATGAAACGAGCGCCCACGGAAATGTTGGTACGGCTGGTCGAGGGCCCCTTTCGCTCGCTCGCCGGTAGCTGGCGCTTCTCGGATCTCGCGGGCCGCGGCTGCAAAGTCGAATTGAACCTGCGCTACGATTTTGCCAGCCGCGTGCTGGACAAGCTCATCGGCCCGGTGTTCCACCATATCGCCGGCACGCTGGTGGACGCGTTCGTGAAGCGGGCGGGGCAGGTCTATGGCAGCAATTCAGTGAAGGGTAAACGGTGAGCGGACTGACGCCGACCGCGGGAATGCTGCGCGTTGAGGTCGTCTATGCGTTGCGCGACAGGCAGGTCTTGCTCACGCTGGAGGTTAAAGCGGGGACGACCGCACGACAGGCGGTTGAATGTTCGGGCATTCTGCAATTCTTTCCGGAAATCGACCTCGCGCGGGCCGGCCTGGGGATCTTCGGCAGGGCGGTATCGCCCAATACCCCGCTGGGGGATGGAGACCGCGTGGAGATCTACCGCCTGCTCGTCGCTGATCCCAAGCAGGCAAGGCAGGCACGCGCAAGGCACTCGCCCCGGGCCGAGCGGCGGCGCTGAAAATCTGGCGAAAGCTGGTGGGGATGAAGCCCGGCCTGCGCCGGGGTGATCGTCACTTGCAGTTCGAGTCGACCGCCTGCTGCGCCCTCGCGGTCTCGGCGGGGCGTTGCGGGTCTTCAATAAATATGCGCTCGCCGGTCTTGGGGTCCATCTGGGTAATGCGCTGACCTTCCTGCAAGCTCCTTAGATAGATCCGCGCTCTCTCGCAATTGTCGCGGTTCTGGGCCATTTCGGCGGCCTTTGCCTGGTCTTTCTTCTGGGCTTCGGCGCCTTCCGTCTGGCGCTTCTTGAAATCCGCATCGCGCTCGGCGAGCGATTTCTGCGTCGCCGCTGGTGGCGACGCCGACGGCACGTTTCGGATGCCGGTCTGTATTTCCTTGGTATCGGGCGGGCACTGGGAGGCGTACTCCACCTTGCCGTCCTTGCCGACGCACTTCAGCAGCTGGCCGTATGCCGCAAAGGGCGCGAGTATCATCAACAGCGCAATGGCGAATTTCACTGGGTCTCCTTCCGGTTCCTGGCGCAACGCGACCGCGGCGCGAGCCCAACATAACGAAAATATCCTGCCCGGTCAATCAATTAACGCGTCAATCCGTTTGCGGTTGACGAGCGCATGCGTATAATACGGTTTTTGCGAAGGGTGGAAAATATGCGTGTGGTGCAGAAAGCCCTCACCTTCGACGACGTTCTGCTGATTCCCGCCCACTCGTCAGTCCTCCCGCGCGAAGCCAGCCTCAAGACCAGGCTCACCCGCGGCATTACCCTCAATATCCCGCTCGTCTCGGCCGCGATGGACACCGTGACAGAGGCGCGGCTTGCGATCGCCATCGCCCAGGAGGGCGGCATTGGCATCGTCCACAAGAACATGCCGCCCAAGTCCCAGGCGGCGGAAGTGACCAAAGTCAAGCGCTTCGAGAGCGGGATCGTGAAGGACCCGATCACGGTTGCTCCGACCATGAAGGTGCGCGATGTCCTCAAGCTCACCCAGCAGCACAAGATTTCAGGGCTGCCCGTGATCAACGAATCGGGGCGCGTCGTGGGCATCGTCACCAACCGCGACTTGCGTTTCGAAACCAAGCTCGACCAGCCGGTCAGGAACATCATGACTCCGCGCCAGCGGCTGGTCACGGTGCAGGAGGGGGCAAGGCGCGAAGTAGCGCTGGCGCTCATGCACAAGCACCGCCTCGAGCGCGTGCTGGTCGTGAACAAGAACTTCGAGTTGCGCGGGCTGATCACCGTCAAGGACATCCTCAAGTCCACCGAGCATCCCAATGCGTGCAAGGACAGCCTGGGGAGCCTGCGCGTCGGCGCTGCGATTGGCGTGGGCGAGGGCACCGAAGAGCGCGCCGAGGCGTTGATCGAGGC
>CAZCGD010000440.1:0-2308 GCA_964498105.1 uncultured Streptomycetaceae bacterium | reverse complement strand
TTCGTGTCAAACAGGAATGTGGAATATCGGTGATGGCTGATGAATCCCTTGTGACACGGGACCAAGCCATGAACCTAGCCGCCAGGAAGGCTTGTGATCTGTTCAACATTCGGATCTCGAAGTGCGGGGGAATTGTTCGCTCTTTGGACATCGCCGCGATTGCTCGAGCCCATGGGATAAGAGTGCAGGTCGGTGCCCTGGTTGGCGAAACTGCCATTTTGTCTGCGGCGGGCCGGCACCTGGCGGCCTCTCTGCCCGACGTCGCCTATGCCGAGGGGTCCTTCGGTACCAAACTCCTCTCGGAAGACATCGCCAAGGAAGACCTCGCGTTCGGGTTCGGCGGAGAGGCGCCCGTACTAAATGGGAAGGGCTTGGGCATGACAGTGCAGGAACACACACTGGACCGCTTCGCCGTCCAAAAGATTATCTTGAACCGGTAGGTGCCCGATGTTCGCGAAATATGCACTGGCGTTCCTTGGTCAGCGGCTTTGGCGCCAATTTGAACCATTGACGGTCAGCCCGCGGGCAACTCAGGAACAATGGCTCATGTCGATGCTCCACCGGAGCCAGGACACAATGTTCGGGCGCGCTCACAGCTTCGCCGAAGTCCGTTCGTTGGAGGATTACCGCACCTCAGTCCCTTGGGGTGATTATGAGTCCATTCGTCCCTATGTTCAGGCGATCCTAGAGGGGAAGCAGCGCGTCTTAACCGCTGAGGCTCCGTTCATGTTCAACCTGACCAGCGGCACGACCGACAAACCAAAACTGATCCCCGTCACGAGATATGCCGCGGGCATGAACGCCCGTTTGACCACACTCTGGCTGTATCGAACCCTGGTCGATCATCCACATGTCCTTGGTCGCACCTTCCTCTTTCTGGCCAGTCCCCCAGTGGAAGGGTACACGCCGGGCGGTCTTCCTTATGGGTCGGCGAGCGGCCTCGCACTGACAACCATTCCCTGGCTGCTCAAGCGACAGCACGCAATCTCTGATGCGGTCCTGGACATCAAAGACTACGAAGCCAAGTACTACCTCACTATGCGTTTGGCGCTGGAACACCGCCTGTCGTTTATCATAACCCCCAACCCCAGCACATTGATCCGGCTAGCAGAGACCGCCGATACACGAAAAGAGGAGATCATCCGAGACATCCGGGACGGGACTCTGTCCCGCAGCCTGGATCTGTGTGCCAACATTCGGGAAAGCTTGAAGGGCTGCCTCCGGCCAAACCCCCGACGGGCGAATGAGCTGGCCCGCTACGCTGAGCAGCACACAATACTGCGCCCGCGCGACTACTGGCCTAACCTGCAAGTAATCGCTTGCTGGAAAGGCGGAACCCTTGGGATCCAACTTTCGAAGCTCGATCGGTGGTTTCACCCAGGCACTCCGGTTCGAGATTTAGGGTACCTCGCAAGCGAAGCGCACAGCTCGCTTCCGATCAGCGATAGTGGAGCGGAAGGCCTGCTTGCCATTCACACTAATTTCTACGAATTCATCCGCGAAGAGGAACGCGACAAGGCCAATCCTCGCGTCTTGACCTGCGACGAGCTTCGGACGGGCGAGAGCTACTACATCCTCCTGACCACAGCAGGGGGTCTATATAGGTATGACATCAACGATGTCATTCGGGTCACCGGTTACTACCGCAACACACCGGTGATTGAGTTTCTCCGGAAGGGTCGCGACATGGCGAACCTGACCGGCGAAAAGGTGCATGTGACACAGGTGATCCAGGCCTTGCAGCAGTCGCAAGATGATACTCAGATCTGTCTACGCCACTTCCGCGCCGTGGCCGATGCAATTCAGTGCCGATATGAGTTCATGGTCGAATTCGAGGAGACCTGTCCGAGCACAGATAGGCTCTCAGTCTTTCTTGATCGGCTTGACACGGTTCTCGGCCAGGTGAACGTCGAATATTTCCAAAAGCGTCGTTCAAGGAGACTGGGGCCGCCATGCCTGCACGTGATGAAACACGGCTGGTTTGAGCGGACCGTGCGAGGAAGACTCCAACAAGGTGCCCGGGACGCTCAACTGAAACTCAGCCTCCTAGCCGAGACGAAAGAGGGCACGGAAGACATTCTCTTGACAATCGAACGGTGAGTCCGACGGATTTCATGGAGTTTGCACCATGCGGAAGCGCAGACCGAGCGCCACTGCCCATGTCATTGCGTGCAGTACTGTCTTCCTTTCACACGAGCCGCGATATGCGCACCTCGTCCCCGCTCTGACTGTAGAGACCAGCACCTGGTTTATGCGAGCTTGGTCACCTGTTTCATGGCGACTCATCGGCCTGATGGAACAGCACTGG
>CAZCGD010000439.1:0-8082 GCA_964498105.1 uncultured Streptomycetaceae bacterium | reverse complement strand
CGCCTTCCAGGCGCGGTATACCCACCTTATTCGAAACCCCGGCTCACTCCTTCCGCCTTCATCCTTGCCGTTAAGAGCGCCTTGATCCTGGGCTCGGGCTTCCAGTAATTCGGCCCCTTCAGAAACTTGCCGTTGGCGTCGTAGATCGGCTTGCCGTCCGTGCCCAGCTTGCTTTCGTTGCTGTCCATGATGACGTCCAGCACTTCCTCCAGTGGCAGGCCGTACTTCAACGCCTCCGACCGGCAGTAGACGATGATGTCGCCCAGGAGGTCCGCTATGGCAACCGCGATATCAACAGGAGCGCCGCCGTTCTTCGACAGCTGCACGATCTCGTCGATCTCGTGCACCTCGTCGAGCAACGTCGCCTTGAACTTCATCAATCGCTCCGCCACCTCCGCCGGCAGCGTCGGCTGGGCGTTAGCGGGGAGCTTGTACATCGCGTTCATTGACGCGATGCGTTGTGCGAAGGTCTTGGTCATAACTGGATAAGATGACGATCAAGGGGGACGAGTCAATGGTAGCGAATCCGGGTAGCGGGTGTTCCTTTTGCCTTTTGCCTTTTGCCTTTTGCCTTTCGCCTTTTGCCTTCACCCCTGCCACACCCCATATCCCTTCTCGCGGAGGTGGATGGCCAACTCGATCTCCATATCCAGCGCGGCCTCGTACGGCATGGGGTTGTAGCACTCGTACAGCTCCGGCATCAGCCTGATTCCAAACTTCTTTACGTAGCGGTTCGCCTTGAGCCCGGCCTTGTGCTTGTCGAACCGGATATCCGGGCTCTGTCCGGTCATTCCAACATAAACGCAGGGCTTTGAAAGGTCGTAGTCGGGGTTGCAGCGTTTGAACTTCGCCTCGTACAGAACGTCTTTCAATAGCAGGACAACGTAGACCGAGTGGTGATACCTGGGCGTCCTTTGCTTTCTCTTCACAGCATCACTTCATCGCTGCGTCACATGATCACGCATCTTGCGGCGGAGCCCTACTCCGCGGTGTCGAAGACGCGGTTGATTCGCTTCAACTGGTTGCAGTGGGTGCTGTGCAGGGCGATCAGGTCTTCTTCCACCGCGATGCGCTGCTCCTCGCTTTCGAGCAGGCAGATGCAGATGCAGTTCGCCCCGTGTTTCCTGAAGCAATCGAACTGCGATTCGGTGCCGAAGGGGTCGGCCAGGTTCGCGGTCTGTCCGATGTAGATGCTGTCGTGGGAGGCCCGGCGGTAGGTGCTGTTGTCCTGCGCGCGCTTCGTTACGATGTACGCGGCCGCCATGGGCTTGAACCGTGTGTCCAGCGACCAGGCCTGGAAGCGGTACTTCTCGCCCGATTTTCCGGTGAACGTGATATCCGGGTAGTGCACGGCTCGACTCCGCCCGGGATGGCCGGGGGTTTAGATGCTACGCACATTTGGCTCGCCTGGCGAGGGATGGCCGGCAAGCATGAACGATGAGCAAAAACCGGTCAGGTAACGTCTGTTCCGCCGTGCAAGGTTTCCTGCTGCTGACAGCGTTTTGAGCGCATAATACGGGCGTCGAATGCGCTTTGGGTCTGTTAGTAGTCGCTTACGGCTGGCATCTTCGGTCCTCTCCCACTGGTACTTTGATGCCTCGCGTCATTGCGCGCGGCCACGCCAATTCTGGAGGACACTATGTCTACCACCGGCACCGTAAAGTTTTTCAACGCAACCAAGGGCTTCGGCTTTATCCAACCTGAGAATGGCGCGAAGGACGTGTTCGTGCACATCTCCGCCGTCGAAGCCGCCGGCCTCGGCACGCTGAGCGAGAATCAGAAAGTCTCGTTCGATACGCAGACGGGCAACAACGGCAAGATCTCGGCAGTCAATCTCAAAGCCGTCTGACGCTCCCGTCGGGCCGCTTTCGAAACCCCGCTGCGGCGGGGTTTTTTACGTACCGACGGATAATCAAACCCCGGTCTTGATACGAGCTTCAAGCCCCGCGACACAGGCACTGGATACGCCCCAAGCAGCCTTTTCTTGCCCGGGCATCTTGTCCCATCCGCCTGCTTCAATGAGGTTGGATCTCTGGTAGCTTTCCGTTCCCAGAAACTCCTTGAGTTTCACCTTGTGGCTCGGTGCGTTCATGAATTGGGCGACGCAGATCGCCACCCGGCTCGTCAGCACCGCCTCTTCGCTCATCTTCTGGGTGGTGCTGGAAGTCGTCCAGCCACCCCACACGAAGCCGATCATCATTGCGATGCCTGCCCCGAAAACAAATCCCCAAACTCCACCCGTTACCTTCGCATACGTCTCTGGTGACATTGGTCATACCTCTCAAAATGTGGCGGTCTCGCATTCTACGTTGTTTCGCCAATCCAGGATTTGCGCGCCACGGCACTGCCCGCTCGAACCCCCGCACAGCGCCAGGTTGAACAGTGATGAAGTGAAGTGCTGCCCCAAGCCATCACCGGGATTAAACTCATCCTTCCCCCTTCCGCCTTTCACCTTGCTCCTGTGCCTCAATCGAGCTGGATGTTCGCCAGCCGGATCACCTTGGCGTATTTATCGATTTCACGCTTGAGCAGCGCCGACAGTTCCTCGGGGCTGCTGGCGACGGGATCCAGGGCCTCCCTGGGCAGGAACGCCTTGATCTCCGGGGTGCCGAGCGCCTTCTTGATCTCCGCGTTCATCTTGTCCACGATCGGCCTGGGCGTGCCGCGCGGGTAGAACATCGCGTACCAGTTGTCGGACTCGAAACCGGGATAGATCGAGTTCATGGTCGGCAGATCAGGCAATGCCGAGGATCGCGTCGGCGTGGTGACCGCGAGGGCCTTCGCCCTGCCGCTGTTCAGGTGCGGCATGATCGACGGCGCGGTCGCGAAAATGTAGTCGATCTCCCCCGAGATCAGCGCCAGCACCGCCGGCCCGCCGCCGCGGTAGGTCAACACGGTCGACTTGATCCCGGTGACCTGATTGAGCATCTCGGCGGTGAGGTGGGCGGTGCTGCCGGTGGTGTTGCCACCCGCGTTCATATTCCCACGCGTGCGCTTCGCCAGCGCCACCAGCTCCTTGACCGACTTCACTGGAACGCTCGGATGCAGCGACAGCACCAGCGGCGTCGAGGAGATCCAGCTGATCGGCGTCAGATCGGTGTGCACGTTGAATTTCATGCGCTTGGCGTACAGCGTGACGACCACCGAGATGCTGCCGGAAGTGAAGAGGATGGTGTTGCCGTCGGGCGGCGAGTCCACCGCGAGCTGGCCTGCGATCAAGCCCCCGGCGCCGGTCCGGTTGTCGACGATGAAGTTCTGGCCCATGCTCTTCTGGAACGCGACCGACAGCAACCGCGCCTGGATATCCGTCCCGCCGCCGGGCGGAAACGGCACCAGGATACGCACGGTCTTGTCGGGCCATTGCTGGGCGATGGCGTGCAGCGGGTTCATGACCCAAACCGCGGTGACTACAGCTAACGCGCAGGCTGATTTTTTCATCCGGACCTCCTCGTGGCGGGCTGGTCGCATGCCAGCCTGACGCCATGCTACACCCTGCTTCAGTCCTTTCCGCCTTCCACCGCAAATCGCTGTGCCCGCCAGCGCAGCATGCCGCCGGCGAGGTTCGCGACTTTCTCGAATCCCGCCTTGCGCAGCAGGACGCTGGCCTGCGCCGAGCGCGCGCCGGAGCGGCATACGGTGACGATCGGCCGCCCCTTCGAGAGTTCCGGCGCGTGCGCGGACAGGCTGCCGAGGGGCACCAGGCGCGCGCCGGGTACGTGCCCCAGCGCGCCGTTGAATTCGGCGTGCTCGCGCACGTCCACGATCTGTACGTCCTGGAGGTGCTCCTCCAGCCACTCGGGTTGGATTTCCCAGATGCCGGCGAAGGTGTAGACGAGCGGCGCCCAGTCGGCTTCTTCGCGGCCCGCCGCAGCGCTCTCGACGCGTCCGCACCGCATGTTCGCCGGCACGGCTACCTCCATCTGCTTGGGATGCGCCAGGCCGAGGTTGTTCATGTAGCCGGCGAAATCGTCCTCCAGAATCTGGCCGCCGAACCGGGGGTTGAACATCCGCTCCTCCCCCACGCTGCTCACTGTGAGCCCGCGGTAGTCGTGCGCCGGGTACAGCAGGCAGCCCTCGGGCAGCGAGAACACCTGCTCGCGCACCGAGCGGTACAGCGCGTGCGGGCTGCCCTGCTGGAAATCGGTGCGCCCGCAGCCGCGGATGAGCACCGCATCGCCGGTAAACGCCATCGAGCGGTCATCCAGCACGAACGTCATGCAGCCTTCGGTGTGCCCCGGGGTCGCGCGCGCCTCGAGCGCGCGGTGGCCGAAGTCGACACGGTCGCCGTGCGCGAGCAGCCGGTCCGCACCCTCGGCGCCGCCCTGCGCACCGAGCGCGATGCGGCTGCCAAGGCGCTGCTTGTGCAGCCACGCGCCAGTAATGTGGTCCGCGTGCACGTGCGTCTCGATCGTCCAGAGCAGCTTCAGGCCCAGCTCCTCCACCAGCGCCGCGTCGCGCCGCGCCTGCTCGAACACCGGGTCGATCAGCACCGCTTCGCGCGCACCGGGATCGGCGAGCAGATAGGTGTAGGTCGAGGACTGCTGGTCGAACAACTGCCTGAAGATCAGCATGGGTCAATCCACCTTGATGTTGACAGCCTGCACCAGCTTACTTTACCTGGCGTCCTGGCGGTTCAATTCAAATCCTTGTTTTTCCTTTGCGTCTTTGGCGTCCTTGGCGGCGAGAGGTTTCCTTTTCAGTCGACCTTGACGCCCGCGGCCTTCACCACCCTGCCCCACATCTCGATGTCGGCGCGCAGGAAGCGGGTGAACTCCTCCGGCGTCATGGTGAGCGGGTCGGCCCCGGTGCCGACGAGTTTTTCGCGCACGGCGGGCGTGTTGACGGTCTTCACCACGACGTCGTGCAGCTTGCCGACGATGTCGGGCGGCGTCTTCGCCGGCAGAAACAGGGCGTAATAGTTCTGCAGCTCGACGTTGGCGTAGCCCGCCTCCTTCGTCGTCTGCACATCGGGGAAATACACCGAGCGCTTCGGGCTCGCCATCGCGAGCGCGCGGACCTTGCCGGCCTTCACGTACGGCGAGATCACCGGCAGGTCCACGAACATGCCGCTCACCTGCCCGCCGACGACGTCGATCACCGCGAACGCCGCACCCTTGTACGGCACGTGCGTCAATTTGACGCCCGCCGACTTCATCAGCATCTCGATCGGGAGGTGCAGGGTGCCGCCGGTGCCGGCGGAGGCCAGCGAGATCTGGCCCGGCCGCGCCTTCGCGAGGGCAACCAGTTCCTTCAGGCTCTTTGCCGGGATGGACGGGTGCACGACGAGGATAGTGGAGGTCGTCATGATCGGCGTCAGCGCCTGAAAGTCGCGCAGGGTGTCGTAAGGCAGCTTCGAGTAGGTCACCATGTTGATCGCAACCACGCTCGCGGTCCCGAATAGTATCGTGTAGCCGTCGGGCGGGGACTTCGCCACCAGTTCCGCACCGATGATGCCGGTGGCGCCGGCGCGGTTGTCGATGACGATGGGCTGGCCCAGCAGCTCGGTCATGCGCGGCGCGATGAAGCGCGCCGTGATATCGGTGGGGCCGCCCGCGGAAAACGGCACGACGATTCGTACGGGCTTGGATGGAAATGCCTGCGGCCAGGCCGCGAGCGAGCACGCGGCAAGCAGCGCGGCACAGGCAAAGCGGGTCAACAGCAACATGATTTCCCTCCCGGTAGCGGTTGCACCGCTCGTCCCCAGATTGGGCGAACCGCTTTGTCATTTTGCGGCAGCCCACGGCGAAACTCAATCACATGGCAATTTTGTGAGTTAAAATTACGCTCCCGAAAGTCGCAGCGTTTCCACCGTAAATCGCGCCAGCATGGCCACCCTATCCCGGAACAGCTTACGAAACAATGGAAAAGCATGACTTCGATGTAGTTGTCGTTGGCAAGGGCAACGCGGCGCTGTGCGCCGCGCTGTCGGCGCGTGAACTTGGCGTACGCGTCGCGATGCTGGAAGCCGCCAGCGAGGACGAGCACGGCGGCAACAGCCGCTTCGCCGGCGGCGTGATGCGCTTCGCCTATGCCTCCCTGGAGGACCTGCGGCGCGTCACCGACATTACCGACGAGGAAGCCGCCACCAGCGATTTCGGCACCAACGCGCGCGAGGAATTTCTCGACGTTCTCTACCGCCTGACGAGCTACCGCACCGATCCGGACCTGTCCGAGATCCTCGTCAACAGCAGTCTCGATACCATGGCGTGGCTGCGCTCGAAGGGCGCGCGCTTCATCCTGAATCACGGCCGGCAATCGGCCATGGTCAACGGCAAGCGCAAGTACTTCGGCAACATGCCGATCGAAGCGAACGGCGGCGGCGCTGGGCTGGTGCAGTACCTGGACGCGGCGGTGAAGAAGGCCGGCATCGAGGTCTTCTACGACGCGCGCGCCACGGCCCTGATCTACGACGGCGAGCGCGTCTCGGGCGTGCGCGTCCAGCATAAGGGCAAGGCCGCCGAATTCCGCGCAAAAGCGGTGGTGCTCGCCTGCGGCGGCTTCGAGGCCAACCCGGAAATGCGCGCGCGCTACCTCGGGCCGGGCTGGGAACTCGCCAAGGTGCGCGGCTCGCGCTTCAACGTCGGCGACGGCCTCAAGATGGCGCTCGACATCGGCGCGGCGCCGTACGGCAACTGGTCGGGCTGCCACGCCACCGGCTGGGACCGCTACGCGCCGGAGTTCGGCGACGTCAGCGTCGGCGACCAGTTCCAGAAGCACAGCTACATCTTCGGCCTGCTCATCAACGCCGACGGCAAGCGTTTCGTGGACGAGGGCTGGGATTTCCATTCTTTTACGTACGCCCAGTACGGCGGCGAGGTGCTGAAGCAGCCCGGCCAGTTCGCGTGGCAGGTGTTCGATTCCAAGGTCACCAAGCTGCTGCGCTCGGAGTACCGCATCAAGTTCATGACCAAGGTCAGCGCCAACACGATGGAGGAGCTTGCCGCCAAGCTTGAGGGCGTCAACGGCCAGCAGTTCCTGAAGACCGTGCGCGAATACAACGCCGCGGTGCGCAAGGACGTGCCTTTCGATCACACCGTGAAGGACGGCAAGGGCACCACCGGCCTCTCACCGGCCAAGTCCAACTGGGCGCAGCCGCTCGACACGCCGCCGTTTGACGCCTACGCCACGACCTGCGGCATCACCTTCACCTTCGGCGGGCTGCGCGTGGACAAGGACAGCGGCCAGGTGCTGAACGTCCACTTCCACCCCATACCCGGCCTCTACACGGCGGGCGAGATGGTCGGCGGCTTGTTCTATTTCAACTACCCGAGCGGCACCGGACTCGTCTCCGGCGCGGTGTTCGGCCGCCTCGCCGGCGCGTCCGCGGGTCAAGCGGCAAAAGCCGCTTGACCCAGTTTTGAGTGTTTAGTTTTGAGTTGATAGCGTGACGGGCAACTCAACACCAAGCACTCTAAACTCAAAACTCAACACTGATGTCCAATGGCTCATAAATCAACCACCGATAATCCCTACACCCGCGGCATCGCGGAGTTCGTTGCCAACCTCAAGTACGAGGCGATCCCGGAGGAAGTCCGGCACCGCTTGAAGCTGCTGATGCTCGACTCGCTCGGCTGCGCGCTCTACGGCGCCGACCTCGAATGGAGCCGCATCCTGCAGGACCGGCTGTCCGCCATCGACACCACCCGCGCGTGCGCAGTCTGGGGCACCAGCAAGAAGCTGTCGGCGCCGCACGCCGCGCTCGTCAACGGCACCCAGGTGCAGGGCTTCGAACTGGACGACGTGCACCGCGCCGGCGTGCTGCACGTGGGCGCGGTGGTGCTGCCCGCCCTCATCCCGCTCGCCGAAGCGAAGCCGATGAGCGGCAGGGAATTCCTGACGGCGGCGGCGGCAGGCTACGAGATCGGGCCGCGCGTCGGGCTGTGCATGGGTCCCGCCCACATCGCCTCCGGCTGGCATTCCGGGGCGACGCTGGGCGTGTTTTCCGCCGCGGCGGGCGCGGCGCGCGGGCTCAAGCTCAACGCGGAGAAAACCGTGCACGCCCTAGGCATCGCCGGCACGCAGGCCGCCGGCCTGATGGCGGCGCAGTTCGGCGCGATGGTGAAGCGCATGCACGCGGGACGC
>CAZCGD010000438.1:0-2174 GCA_964498105.1 uncultured Streptomycetaceae bacterium | reverse complement strand
GTTTTTGGCGTAGTCGATCAGTTCCCTGGTCGACTTGATCGGTAGCGAGGGGTTGACCACCAGCACGTTCGGCGTTTCCGCGTATTGAATGACGTAGTCGTAGTCCGTCGCCGGATTGAAGGTCGGGACCTTCTGCAGGAGTCTGGCAATAGTCGAGGCCGCAGTGGTTGCGCTGATCAGCGTGTAGCCGTCGGGCGCCGCGTGTTTTGCAATTTCCATCGCGATCACGCCGCCGGCGCCGGCGCGGTTGTCCAAGACGACCTGCTGCCCGATCACTTCGGCAAGCTTGATGCCGACGATGCGGCTCAATGTATCAACCGAGCTGCCGGGCGCGTTCGGCACGAGCATTCGTATCGGCCGGTTGGGATAGTCCTTCGCTGCGTCTGCGGCGATGCCCGGGGCGACGTGGGCGAGCGCTGCCAGAGCAATCGTCGCTCCAAAAACCGTGCGGGATTTCATAGAGTATCTCCTGGTATTGTTATAGGTATGCCGTTTCTTCGGACTGAGCGACGATAATTCTGGCCGTTTTGACACTTGAGCGCAACCGGTCCGGGACGCGCGCGGCGGAGGGGCGGGAACGAATCCGCGGAACTTGCTGCCGCGGCCATTGTCGTTGAATGGGTACTTTGAGAGAATTCCTGCCGCCATGCGCAAGATCCCGTTGTTCCTGTTGCTGCTCGCCGGGTGCGCCCTGCCGCCGGCCGGTCCCAACCTGCCGGGCGAAGCGGCGATCGTGCCGCTCCAGTCGAAACGCCCCCTGGTCGCGCTGGCCCTGGGCAGCGGCGGCGCGCGCGGCTTTGCCCACATCGGCGTCATCAAGGCGCTCGAGGATGCCGGGATCGAGCCCGACATCGTGACCGGCTCCAGCTCGGGCGCGATCGTCGCCGCCCTCTACGCCAGTGGCCGCCGGGCACGCGAACTGGAAGAGATCGCCATTGCGCTGGGCCAGTCCGACCTCGTGGACTTCACGCTGTTCGGCAAGGGCTGGGTGCGCGGCGAGGCGCTGCAGGATTTTGTCAACCGCATGGTGGACGAGCGCCCCATCGAGCGGCTTGCCAGGCCGTTCGCAGTGGTCGCGACACAGGCTAGTAACGGACGCATGACGGTGTTCAACCGCGGCAACACCGGGCTCGCCGTGCGCGCCTCGGCGAGTGTGCCCAACCTGTTCGTGCCGCCCGTCATCAACGGCGAGGAGTACGTGGACGGCGGGCTCTCGAGCCCGGTGCCGGTCAGGCTGGCGCGCGCCATGGGCGCGGACGTGGTCATCGCCGTGGACGTGTCGTGGTTCGCGCAGGCGCGCAACGCGCCGGGCGACGGCATGGCGCGTAACAGCCGCAGCGGCCGTTACCAATTGCTGACGGACGAGCTCGATGCCGCCGACATTGTGATCGTGCCGCTCATGGAACGCACCCGCCTGCTCGATTTCGAGAAGAAGGAAGCGAACATCGCCGCTGGCGAGGAAGCGGGCAGGGTGGTGGTGCGGCAACTGCGCGAAACGATCGCGCGGGTTGCCGCCGCCAAGCAGGCGCGCCGATCCGCGTTCGCCGCACAGGGCGATAGACAGGATTAAATAGACAGGATTAACAGGATTAACAAGATTAAATCAACACCAAGATCCGGAACGACAGTATCACTAAGATTCAAACTTGGAACTACTGTCTTGATTTTGCTTCGGTCTAATCCTGTTAATCCTGTCTATTTTTGCTCTTGATTTTGTTTCGGTTTAATCCTGTTCATCGCCCTGCGTTCATAGTTCATCGTCCAGCAGCGACGGCACTGCTGCCGTTGCTGCTCGCGGAACGTGAGCGAGGCTCCAGTTCCGCATTGCCCAGTCCCACAGTTCCTCGATCGTCGCGCGCGCGAGTTCGCGCGGCGGCTGCTGGCCGAGAAACGATAACGCCGCCACCAGGACCGGCAGTGGATGTGCCGCATCGAGCGGGGCTGCGAGCGTTTGCTTGGAGAGTTTCTCGCCCGCGGCATTTACCGCGACCGGGAGGTGCACGTAGCGCGGCTGCGGCAGGCCGAGCAGGCGTTGCACGTAAATCTGGCGCGGGGTGGAGCCGAGCAGGTCCGCGCCGCGCACGATATCGGTGATGCCTTCCTCGGCGTCGTCCACGACTACCGCCAGTTGATAGCTATACACGCCGTCGCTGCGGTAGAGCACGAAATCGCCG
>CAZCGD010000437.1:0-8697 GCA_964498105.1 uncultured Streptomycetaceae bacterium | reverse complement strand
CCCGGCTGATTCACCGTCTGCACTGCGACGCCGATGGCGCTCAATGCCGGCACCGTGGCCTGCGACATCGGGACCTGCCACGGATTGAACTCCCCCCAGTGGCCGCGCATGGTGAGGATCATCAGCAGGGGAAAGCGGCATTCCGCGACCATGCCGAGCATGTTGATGCAATTGCCGGCTCCCGAGGACTGCATCAGCAGCACGCCGCGATCGCCACCCAGCCACGCTCCGGAGAGCATGGCGACCCCTTCTTCCTCCGTAGTCAGACAAACGGCCTTGATGCCCTTGTCGTCATGGCAGGCCTTGATGAGCTGGGTATGGCCCGCATCGGGCACGTAAGCCACCTGCTTGATGCCCGCTGACTTCAGAACCCTGTAGATCTCCAGCGGCCAGGTCGCGGGTTTGGTTGCAGCCTTCAACGAGACTCTCCTATTGGGTTGGCGGTTCAATTGATGTCCCCGCCGTTCATGATCTCGGCGACTTCGACGCGGCGGCCTTCGCGCGCGGACTTGATGCCCGCGCGCAGCACGGCGAGCGAGCGGGTCGAGGCTTCGCCGTCCATTTCAGGCTTGCCTTTTCCGCGCGCGGCGTCGGCGAACTCCTCCAGTTCCTCGCGTATCGGGTCGTTCTTCTCGCACGCTACCGGGTTGGATCGCTCGCTCCCGCGCTTGAGAAAGCGCAGCCCCTGGTGCAGGTCGTAATACGCGCTCGCTTCCTTGCCGTAAATATTCATGCAGTAGTACTCGGAGGCCGACGCGTAGCTTGCGTTGAGGGTGGAGAGCGCGCCGTTCTCGTGCTCCAGCACCAGGCTCGCGACGTCCGGGTTGTCGCCCGGCAGCACCAGCTGGGCAAGCCGCCCGCTCACCGCCTTGACCGGGCCCATCAGGTATTCGAGCACGTCGCTGTAGTGGATGCCGATCTGGAGCATGACACCGCCCGGCATGCCTTCGGCAGTAAAACGCCACGAACTCAGGTCAATCTTGCCCAACCGGTCGCGGCTGATGTTGGCCTCGGCGTTGACCAGTCTTCCGAACACGCCGTCGTCGATCTGCTTCCTGACCCAGCGGAAGTGGCTTTCCTTGCGCCGCTGGTAGCCGAGCGCGAGCACTACACCTGCCTTGCGGCAGGCAGCGGTGATGGCCTTGGCGTCCGAGATGGTGTTCGCAATGGGCTTGTCGAGGAAGACGTGCTTGCCTGCCTGCGCCGCGGCGCGCGTCGTTTCGAGATGGACGTTGTTCGGCGTGGTGTTGATCACCGCCTCGATGCTCTTGTCCTTCAGCATCGCGTCGTAGCTCGACGCCGCGGTACAGCTGTATTTCCTCGCGAACGCCTGCCGCTTCTCGTCGGACCGGGTGTAGCAGGACACGATCTCGAATCGGCCCGAGCGTTTCATGGCGTCGGCGAGGACGTCTGACCACCAGCCCATTCCAACACAAGCGATTCTCAATGGCTCATGTGCCATGGATAGGTACTCTCATCATGGAATCAGAAGCGTGACATGGTGAAGCGTGACGCGGTGATTCGTGACATGAAGAAGCGTGACATGGTAGAGCGTGGTTGGTTTTACTCGCTCTTAGCGCATCATCATGTCACGCACTACCACGTCACGCAGTATCACGTCACGCAGCATCATGTCACGCTTTATCAATCTTGTAAGTGGCTCCAATCGCCTCCACCGCCTCGCGCGCGAGTTGGTCGTCGAGGTCCCAGGTGGCGCCGGAGACGCCGATGCCGCCGACGCACTCGCCATCGAAAATAATCGGGTAGCCGCCTTCCATCGCTGTCCACCGCTCCGGCCCGGCCGCGAGCGCGAGGCCCAGGGCGTGCATGGTATCGAGGTCCTGCCCGGCTGCGCCCTTGGCGGTCGTGGGCCGCTTGTTGGAGGCCGCGCACACCGCTTTCGTGGTGGAGGAGTGCACGGTGTGAAAGCGCCCGCCGTCCATGCGCTGGACCAAGACCGCGTGGCCGCCGGCGTCCACGATTGCGACCGCGACCGCGAAGCCGGCCTTTTCAGCCCTGGCGGTGACGGTTTCCATCATCTTCTTTGCTCCGGCAAGCGTGAGACGTTTACTGTTCGTGAAGTACATAGTGCTCCTCCATTCATGGAAACGGACGCAGGCCGTTTCCATCATCTATAATTCCCTGTACTTTCCAGCATACACGCGACCCGTCAATGAAGCACGCACCCGGCGACGATCACGGCGAAATACGCGAAGGCGTACGGGCGCTGTGCAAGCAGTTCGACAGCGCCTACTGGCAGAAGGTGGACGAGGCGCGCGGCTATCCCGACGAGTTCGTGCAGGCGCTCACCAAGGCGGGCTGGCTCGCCGCACTCATACCCGAGGAATACGGCGGCTCGGGGCTGTCCGTTACCGAAGCGTCCGTCATCCTGGAGGAGATCAGCCGCTCGGGCGCCTTTGCCGGCGCGTTGCACGGCCAGATGTACGTCATGGGGTGCGTGCTGCGGCACGCTTCCCAGGAGCAGAAACGGAGCTATCTGCCCAGGATCGCGAGTGGCGAACTGCGTATGCAGTCGATGGCGGTGACCGAGCCCACCGCCGGCACGGATACCACGAAGCTCAAGACCGTTGCCGTCAGAAAGGGCGACAGTTACGTCGTGACCGGGCAGAAGGTATTCATCTCGCGAGTGCGACACTCGGACCTGCTGCTCCTGCTTGCGCGCACGACGCCGATCGACCGGGTCAAGAAAAAATCGGAAGGGCTTTCGGTCTTCATCGTCGACCTGCGGCAGGCAATCGGGAAGGGGCTCACCGTCAAGCCGATCCGCAACATGGCGAACCAGGAGACGAACGAGCTCTTCTTCGACAACCTGCAAGTCCCGGCCGGGAACCTCATCGGCGAGGAAGGGAAAGGACTCAGGTACATACTCGACGGCCTGAACGCCGAGCGCATTCTAATCTCGGCCGAGTGCACAGGTGACGGCTATTGGTTCATCGACAAGGCGACGGCCTACGCGAAGGAACGGGTCGTTTTCGACCGGCCCATCGGCCAGAACCAGGGGATACAGTTTCCAATCGCGCGTGCCTATGCGAGCGTGCAGGCAGCGGACCTCATGCGCTACAAGGCCGCGGCGCTCTTCGACGCCGGCAAGCCCTGCGGGGCGGAAGCAAACATGGCGCTGTACCTTGCCGCCAATGCGTCATGGGAGGCTGCCAATGCCTGCCTGCAGACGCACGGCGGTTACGGCTTTGCCGCCGAGTACGATATCGAGCGCAAGTTCCGCGAAACGCGGCTCTACCAGGTGGCGCCGATTTCGACGAACCTGATCCTGTCCTACATCGGGGAGCACGTGCTCGGCATGCCGCGGTCTTTCTAGAAAAGCTTTGACACTAAGGACACAAAGGACACGAAGGAAAACTACAATAATATTGTCCAACGCCGAACCCACTGTATTTGGTTGTCATTGATTTCGTTTTTTGAAGGAATTTTATTGTTGTTCCTTTGTGTCCTTTGTGTCCTTTGTGTCTAGGCTTTTAACGTCATGCGTCCGCTGGACGGGATAACAGTCGTATCGCTGGAGCAGGCGGTTGCCGCTCCGTTTGCCACGCGGCACCTCGCCGATCTCGGCGCGCGGGTGATCAAGATCGAGCGCCCCAAGGTGGGCGATTTCGCGCGCGATTACGACCGCACGGTCAAGGGGATGGCCTCCCACTTCGTCTGGCTGAATCGCAGCAAGGAGAGCCTGACGCTCGACGTCAAGCATCCCAAGGCGAAGGACATCCTCTCCCGGCTGATCGAACGCGCCGACGTGTTCATCCAGAACCTCGCGCCGGGCGCGGCTGCCCGGCTGGGGCTCTCGTCGGAAGCGCTGCTGGAAAAGCACCCGAAGCTGATTGTTTGCGACATCTCGGGCTACGGCGACAGCGGCCCGTATGCCAGCAAGAAAGCCTACGACCTGCTGGTGCAGAGCGAAGCGGGCGTGCTGTCCGTGACCGGGACGCCGGAAACCCCGAGCAAGGTCGGCATCTCGATCGCCGATATCGCGACCGGCGTCTATGCCTACTCCGGCATCCTGACCGCGCTCTATCGCCGCGAGAAAACCGGCAAGGGCGGGCGCGTCGAAGTCACGATGCTCGAAGCGCTGGGCGAGTGGATGAGTTATCCGCTGTATTACGCCCACTTCAGCGGCGCCGCGCCGCCGCGGACCGGTCCGGACCACGCGACCATCGTGCCCTACGGGCGCTACCAGACCGGGGACGGCAAGAGCGTGATGCTGGGCCTGCAGAACGAGCGGGAGTGGGCGACCTTCTGCGACAAGGTCCTCGGCCAGCCCAAGCTCGCGGCGGACACGCGCTACGACACCAACCCCAAGCGCAATGAGCGCCGTGACGAGATCACGGCGCTCATAAACAAGAAATTCTCCACTCTGAAGGCTGAACAGTTGGTGGCGAAGCTGGATGCGGCGGGGATAGCCAACGCGCGCATCAATACGCCGGAAGAAGTGTGGCAGCACCCGCAATTGAAGGCGCGGGAGCGGTGGAGCGAGGTGGGTTCCCCGGTGGGGCCAATTCCGGCGTTGCTGCCGCCGGCGACGCTGTCCGGCGCCGACGCCCGCATGGATCCCATCCCGGAGATCGGCGAGCACACCGAACGCATCCTCGCCGAGCTTGGCTTCAGTGGCAAGGAGATCGCCGCGCTGAATGCCGCGGGCGCAGTGTCGCTTGAGCGGCGCAAGCCATCGCAGAAGTAAGGCGTGGATCGTGAGTCGTCCCGTTCCAATGTCCACGTCAACGATGTGTGCGTGGGTCCTCGATCTATTACTCGATAGAAATCATTGGAACGGGATTCCTGTCGGGGGAGAGGGGCAGCGGTGAGGGGCGCGCCGGGGTGGTTGACTTTTGCGTGGGGTTAGCTATACTTAGCTAACCTTGGTTACACGTGGAGGCCCGATGAAACCGGTGAACATACATCAGGCGAAAACCGAACTGTCGAAGTTGGTCGAGCGCGCGGAAGCGGGAGAGGAAGTCATCATTGCCCGCGCCGGCCGGCCCGCCGCCAAGCTCGTCCCTTTGACCCAAGTTCGCGGCCGTCGCCGGCTGGGTTTGCTCGATGGCAAGTTCAAGATTCCGGATGACTTCAACGAGCCGCTTCCCGAGTCCGTTCTGCGCGCATTCGCGGGCAGAAAATAGTGCGGCTGCTGCTCGACACGCACCTGCTGCTGTGGGCTGCGGCAAACAGCAAGCGATTGCCGGGCGAAGCACGGGCGCTGCTGGAGGACGGGGGTAATGATGCCTATTACAGTGCGGCCAGCATCTGGGAAATTGCGATCAAGAGTTCACTCCGGCGCAGCGACTTTCGAATCGATATTGACGCCTTGCAGGCCGCACTGCCGAAAATGGGACTGACGGAGCTGCCGGTAAGCGCCGCCCACGCGGCAGGCGTCGCCAGGCTGCCACCCATTCATCGAGACCCGTTTGACCGGATGCTGGTTGCTCAGAGCATCGCCGAACCGCTAACGCTACTGACGAATGACGCTCTACTGACCCGTTACTGGGACGGCGTCCGCGTAGTCTGAAATTACCGATTTTCCGCGGCGCTCTCCTTCGCCGTCGCTTTCAGTATCTCGATGAACCGCCGGGCGGCGGGGGACAAATAACCGTCTTTCCGATAGACAACGGCGACGGGACGTATCTATTTCACGTTCCTGACCGCGATCGTGGAAGGCGTACTCCAGGCGATATCGGTGCGGATCAGTTTGCGCATGACGGGCTACTCCTTAGGTCGAGAAGATTATGTGTTCTGCGAATATTATCGGACAGGCTGCGCGTTTGTTCTAGAATAGCCCGACACTATCGAGAACAGTCGAGCACAGCCCTCCGGAAAATGGACACGAAAGCACAACTCTATTCCCCTTCCGCGAACGGGGAGAGCGAGCGCAAGGTCCTTCAGCGCGACCCCAATCCGCACCTCTTCCGGCCGGTGACGTTTCGTTCCGTCACGGCACGGAACCGAATCATGGTCTCGCCGATGTGCCAGTACTCGGCCACCGACGGAGTGGCGAATGACTGGCACTTCCAGAATCTCGCTTCGCGGGCGGCGGGCGGAGCGGGTATCGTGTTCGTGGAAATGACGAACGTGGAGGCGCGGGGGCGAATTACCGCGGGGTGCATGGGCCTGTGGAACGACGCGCAGCGCGATGCATTGGCGCGCATCGCGCGCTTCGTGAAGTCCCAGGGCGCGGTAGCGGGAATCCAGCTTGCCCATGCCGGGCGCAAGGCGTCCACCGCGCGGCCGTGGGAAGGCGGCAAGGGCCTCAAGCTGGAGCAGGGCGGATGGCCGATTATCGGGCCGTCGGCGGTCCCGTTCGGCGAAGGCTCCCCGATGCCGCAGGAAATGGACGAAAAGGCGATCGCCGACATCGTGTCGAAGTTTGCGGCGTCCACGCGGCGCGCGCGAGAGGCGGGGTTCGACGCCATTGAGCTCCACGGTGCGCACGGCTACCTGATCTCCTCGTTCCTGTCGCCGATCTCGAACCAGCGCAGCGACCGTTACGGTGGCAGCTTCGAGAACCGCATCCGGTTCCTGCTGGAAGTCGTGGCTGCCGTGCGCTCGGAGTGGCCGGATGACAGGCCGCTCTTCGTGCGGATTTCCTGCACCGACTGGATGGAGGGCGGGTGGAATCTCGAAGACAGCGTGAAGCTCGCGCAAATTCTCAAAGCGGACGGCAAAGTGGATCTCATCGACTGCTCGAGCGGAGCGGTGGACCCGCGCCAGAAGATCAGCCCCCATCCGGGCTTCCAGGTGCCGTTCGCAGCGGCGGTCCGCAGCCGCGCTGGCATCGCGACCGGCGCCGTGGGGATGATTTCCAGCCCCGAAATGGCCGAGCAGATCGTGGCGAGCGGCCAGGCCGACCTCGTCGTCATGGCGCGCGCGTTCCTGAACGACCCGTACTGGCCGTTGCACGCGGCGAAAGCGCTGAAGGTGAAAATCGCCTGGCCGAAGCAGTACGAGCGGGGAGACATCTTCTGAGGGATGAGGGATGAGTATCCCGTTCAAAGTTCCAAGTTCAATGTTCCGAGTTTCGAGTTCAATGTTCCGAGTTCAAAGTTCCAAGTCAAATCTTGAACCTTGAACCTTGAACCTTGAACCTTGAACCGGTCTTTCGTCACTTCGGTAGATGAGTGCAACGGCATCCTTCGAGGCGCTGACCCCGACGTCCTTCCTGCTGCGGTCAGGCAAGGTCTACGCCGACCGCGTCGCGGTGATCGATGGCGAGCGCCGCTTCACGTACGCCGAATTCCTCGAGCGCTGCCTGCGGCTGGGTGGCGCGCTGCGCGGCATGGGCGTTGCCGAAGGCGGGCGCGTTGCCGTGCTTGCGCCCAACACCCACGTGCTGCTCGAGGCGCACTATGGCGTGCCGTTTGCCGGCGCGGTGCTGGTGGCGCTGAACGTGCGGCTCACCGCCAGCGACCTCTCTCACATCGTCGCGCACAGCGGCGCGCAGGTATTGATCTTCGATTTCGAGCATGAAGCCGTCGCGGCGGACATTGCCGCACGGACTGGCGGCGGGTTGCGGCTGGTGCGCGCGGGCCGCCGCGACGACCCGTACGAGCGCCTGCTCGCCGGCTCGGCCCCGTACCACCGCGCTGTGAGCGACGAGCGGGGGCTGATCTCGATCAATTACACCAGCGGCACCACGGGAAAACCGAGGGGCGTGATGTATCACCATCGCGGCGCTTACCTGCAAGCGCTCGCGATGGCGATGGAAACGCGGCTCGACAGCGACAGCACCTTCCTGTGGACGTTGCCGATGTTTCATTGCAACGGTTGGTGTTTCACGTGGGGTGTCACCGTCGCGGGCGCGGCGCATCTCTGTTTGCGCAAGCTCGATTCCGGCCTGGTGTGGAAGCACTTGCGCGAATCGGGCGTGACGCACTTCAATGGGGCGCCGACGGTGCTCGTGATGCTGGCATGGCATGAAACCGCGGGGAAGCTCGAGCGCACGGTGCGGGTGGCGACTGGCGGCGCGCCGCCGACGCCGGCGATCCTGCAACGCATGACCGAGCTTGGCATGGACGTCACCCATCTCTACGGTCTCACGGAGACCTTCGGCCCCGCGGCGATCTGCGAGTGGCGCGGCGAATGGAGCAAGCTCGCGATCAGCGAGCAGGCGCGCATCAAGTCGCGCCAGGGCGTAGGCAACGTGATCTCACAGCAGTTGCGCGTGGTGGATTCGCAGGGGAAAGACGTGCCGGCCGACGGCCGGGCGCTCGGGGAGATCGCGCTGCGTGGCAATAACGTCATGCTCGGCTACTACCAGGACGAGATTGCCACCCGCAAGGCCATTCCCGACGGCTGGTTCAGGACCGGCGACCTCGGCGTGATGCACCCCGACGGTTACCTCGAGATCAAGGATCGCGCCAAGGACATCATCATTTCCGGCGGCGAGAATATCGCGTCGGTCGAGATCGAGCGCTCGCTCTGCTCCCACTCCGCGGTGATGGAAGCCGCGGTGGTGGCCGGCCCCGATTCGAAATGGGGTGAAGTGCCGGTAGCCTTCGTCACTCTGAAGGCCGGCGCAGCCGCCACCGAGGAGGAGCTGGTCGCCTACGCACGCGAGCACCTGGCGCATTTCAAGGCGCCAAAGCGGGTGGTGTTCGGCGATTTGCCCAGGAACGCCACGGGCAAGATCCAGAAATTTGTTCTTCGCGAGCGGGCCAGGGAACTGATGAAGGT
>CAZCGD010000436.1:0-4517 GCA_964498105.1 uncultured Streptomycetaceae bacterium | reverse complement strand
CATGTCCTGCCCCGCGAGCAGGAACTTCTGATGCAGGTTCGAGGTGCTGGGCGGCACGTGGCCTGCGAAGAATTCGCGCCGCACTTCGTGGTAGGCGGGAACGACCTGCCCGCCCGTGTAGTACTGGTCGACTCGCACGACATGCTGGCGGTCGGTGCCGCCGGCTTTCAGCACTTTCTCGAAATTGGCGAAGATGCGCTGCGCCTCCTTCTTGTGCTTCGGCAGACCGTGGCGCGGCGCGGACTCGTCGACCACCTCGGGCGCCATGCCGCTCACGAAATCGGCCGTGCCTTTGTGTCCGGTGGCAAACACCCAGCGGCCGGCGCGCACGCCGGGCGCGTAGCGAATGTTGCCGGGCTGGATGGTGACCGGCAGCAGCGGGATCGCAGCGAGATCGAATGGCGCGCGGATCTTAAGGGCAGACATCAACAAATAAGTCTCGGTGATGAGATACGGGTGACGGGAGCACAGAAATGAGTTCAGGCTTGACGGTCGTCGAAGTATCGCGCCAAACCCCGGCCAGGACAAATGCGCGTACGCCCATTGGGCGGGGGCGGGTAGCGCCCCCTGAAGGCGAAAGGAAAGATCAAAGGAAGATCAAAGGGGCCGGGCTCGAGCTACGGGAAAGTCAAAGTCTGAACCATCGGGCGTGGCTCCTATTATTGCTGATTTTGAAAATGGGTATTTGACTGCACCGACGGCGCCAAGGATACTTCGGCATGTGCGGTTGAATCTGGTATTTTCCCAGGGGAGCGCAGTGCATGAAGCAACTTCCGATCGCGATGGCGCTGGCCGGCAGTGCGTGGCTTGCGGCTGCCGCACCGGCTGCCGCCGCAGCCCCATGTCTCGTCGTGACCTTGACAGGCACGCAGAGCGGGCCGGCGCTCTTCAATGGGCAGGCCGGCGCTGGAACGCTGGTGAGTTTCGGAGATGACAGTAATAACTGCGGCACGGTAAGACTGCAATTCGACGCAGGGCGCGGGACCAACATGCGTCTGTCCCAGGTCACCGTGACGCCCGCGCAGCTCAATGCGATTTTCTTCACGCATATGCATTCCGATCACACCGAGGGCTTCGCCGACATCATTCTGCAGCGCTGGAACTACAATTCGAAGGGGCCGAAACTCAACGTGGTATGCAGCTCCGACGCGGTGTCGCCGCAGGGATTCACCCTGAGCTGCACGAAGCTCGCCACGCATGTGGGCGATCCCTTCATCCAGTCCGGCGAGATCGCCCAGCGCCGCCTCGAGGACAAGGCGCGCCTCGCGGGTGGGCCGGCCGATTTGGTCCATGTCACAACCTTCGAGCCGAAGAACGAGCCACAGGCCGTGTGGTCGTCCGGCGATGTGAAGGTGAGCGCAATCCGGTCAACCCACATCGCCGGCCATGCGTCCTATCGCGTGGACACGCCCGCGGGCAGCGTGGTGATCGGTGGCGACGCGGGCAGCGATGTAGTCGCGCCGCCACGCGCCTCGTCTACGTCCGAACAGGTCGAGGCGCTGGCGAAGGGAGTTGACATCATCGTGCATTCGACGATGCACCCGGTCATGGGCCCGGACCGGGACAGCGGAATGCCACCGCCGGTTTATTATCGCCAGAGCGCGACGCCCGATCTTGGCGCAATGGCGAAACGGGTGGGGGCGAAGCATCTCATGCTCACGCACCTGGCTCCCTCGATCGGGGCGGCGCGCCACGGCCCTTACAAGGTTCCCGATGGCCCTCTGACGGCGGCGGATTTCCGAAAAGCGGTCCAGGAGGGCGGATTTGCCGGGAACATTATCGTAGGGACCGATCTCGCGAGCGTCCGTCTGCCGGCAAAGTGAATGAATACCGGGGAACCATCCCAATTTGCGGCTGGTGAAATCAGAAAACCTGGCCAGTCCCGAATATCCGGGACGCTCGCGGCGGGGCTGGTGGTGGTCGGCATGAGTCTCGGCGCCAACACGGCGCGGTGCGCGGAGATCGTTGTGTACAGCACGATTTCCGCGAAGGAAGCGCTGATCGAACTGGTGCCTGAGTTCGAGCACGCGAGCGGGCACAAGGTCAATATCACTTATGCGGGTGGCTCCGGCCTCTCCAAGCAGATTCTCGCCGGCACGCAAGGCGACCTCTTTATCGGCCCGGAGGAGTTTTCCGATCCACTGATAAAAGCAGGTAAATTGCTGGCAGGCAGCCGCAGCGCCTTCGCCCGTTCCAGCACCGGCCTTGCGGTACGCGCGGGCGCACCGCGACCCGACATCAGCACACCGGATAAATTGAAGAGCGTCTTGCTCGCGGCTACCGCGGTGTCGTACAGCGCGGGGGCGAGCGGCATGCATTTCGTCAAGGTGCTCGACCGGCTCGGCATCGCGGAGGCGATTGCGGCAAAGCGCGTGCCCCCGCGTCCGGGCGAACTGGTTGGCGCCGTAGTGGCGCGGGGCGACGCGGAAATCGCGGTGCAGCAGATCAGCGAGTTACTGCCGGTGCCGGGCATCCAGATTCTCGATCCGCTGCCGGCGGAGCTGCAGCAAATGATTATCTACGGCGCCACGGTTTTTCCGCAATCTACGCAACGCGAAGTAGCGCAAGCGTTTGTGAACTTTCTCAGGTCGGAAGCCGCTCGCGCCGTATTGCGCAAGAAAGGTCTGGAGCCGGCGTAGAGAAAAGTTGAGAGGTCAGGTCTTGCCTTGTGCCAGGCAATAGGCAAGACCAGACCCCAGGCCTGCTGGCGGGGCTTACGCCTGAGTCTTAGGGGACAGACTGAGGCGTCCCGGGTTTTCTGCGGAACTAGCGGCACGCCTCCGGCAGATACTTTGGATCTATATCCTCGCTAGTACAACGCCACACGATGCTCTTGTCCGCTTTTCTTGACGGCGCGAAGAGCAGGGATTTCCCTTCCACCGGCGGGAAAGACAGCGTAATCCGGACGACCCCGGTCTTTTGGTTCACGCTCATCAGCTTGATGTCTTTTAGCGCTGCCGGCCGGACATAAGCTTCCTCGATTTGCGACGGGAAACGTCTGTGCTTCTTGCTGTAACTCTCCACCGCCTGGGCAGCCTGCCGGCCGTTCGCCTCTGCTTCGGCTATCTTTGCGCGGGTGGTGGCGTCTTGATTACCGCAGGCGCACAGTAGAAGCACGCACATTGCGGCAAGAAGGGGCGTTGCCCAGCCTGAAGGCGAAAGTCGAAAGGCGAAAGGCGGAAGGATGGCTGGTAGAACCATGCCTCTTATCCCTTTTCCAGGAAAAGCGCGCCCGGCCCCTTCCTGGCGGCGAATGACGGAGGCATCAAGCTTCGGCAACGCACTCGATCTCGAGCAGGAAATCCGGGTTCGCCAGGTCGCAGACGATCGTCGTGCGCGCCGGGAAGTTGCCCTCCGTGAAGTACTCGCGGTAGATCCGGTTCATGTCCTCCCAGTCCGACTTGCGTACCAGGATAACGTTGACCTTAACCACTTTGTCGAGGCTGCTCCCAGCTGCCGCCAGCACCGCCTGGATGTTTTTCATCACCTGGTGCATCTGCGCCGGGAAATCGCCCTTGGCGATCTGCCGATCGCCGTAGAAGGCCGGCGTGCCGGAGACGAAGACGAGATTGCCGGTCTTCACAGCGGGAGACAGCGGCGCCTTGGGCGGAGTGCCTTCCCTGGGACGGATGTTTTCACGCGCCATGTTCTCTCCCGCGACGTCAGTTCAGCTCAGCCTGCGGAAATCTTACTCTGCCCCATTTCGGACCTTTGTTCATGCCCACTTCAGCTTCTCGCGGATGCTGCGCCCCATCACCCAGTTCTTGTCGCTCTCGGACATGAACTTCAGCACCTCGGTGAAATGGGCGATACGCTGGCTGTAGGTCGCCCGCGTCATGTTGTTCGTCAGGTCCGTGCCCCAGTGGCAGCGCTGTGGCCCGTAGGCGTCGTATACCCGCTTCAGTGGGTCGTCCAGGTCCCGGAACGGATAGGGCTCCAGCGACGAGTTGACGAGATTCGACATCTTGATGCTGACGTTCGGGTACTTGGCGAGCGCCACGGCGTCGCCGATCTTCTCCGCCATCTTTCCTTGCTTCGCGACCGCGGCGTTCACGCCCAGGTGATCGATGATGAGCGGCAGCCCCGGGTGGCGCTGCGCGATCGGCCCGAACAGGTGCACGTTGCCGAACGCGAGAAACATGACGGGAAGCCCGTTCTTCTCGGCCGCCGGCCAGAACCAGTCCGCGGTGCCGTCGGAGAGCCACTTGAGCGTCGCGGGAGTGTTGAACGTCACGCGCACGCCGAGCATGCCCGGCTGCTTCTTCCAACCGGGCAGCAGCGCGGCCGATTTCGGATCTTCCAGCGGAATGCGGCCCATGACCGCGAAGCGGCCGGGATAGCGCCGGGCGGCTTCGAGCGCGTAAGTATTGACGGCGTTCAAGGCCGGCGGAACGATGGCCACGCGGTCCACGCCGGCCTCGTCCATCAGCGGCAGCACGCGCTCGAACGTCATCGGTTCCGGCAACTGCGGCTTGGCGCCCGGATTCCAGGGATAGTCCGGCCCATTGGCCTTCCAC
>CAZCGD010000435.1:0-1661 GCA_964498105.1 uncultured Streptomycetaceae bacterium | reverse complement strand
TCACCGGCGTCAACGATGCGCCGGTGGCCAATGACGACAAGGCCAATGTGAGCGGCATCGACGTCTCCGGAAACGTGCTTGATAACGACTTTGATGTGGACTTCGGCGATACGGTGACCTTCACCGGCTTCAGCTCCAGATATACAGGTGATGCCGGCGACTTCAACGACCCGCTCTTTGGCGAATTCGGTCGTATCGTCTTCGATTTTCAGGATCCGGGTCATTGGACCTACGAGGTGAATCCCAACGCCGGTAGCGGCGTCGACTTTTTCGATTACACGATTGCGGATGGTAACGGCGGTACAGCGTCGGGTACGCTCACCATCACTGTCCCCGGCACAGGCGCCCCGACGGTTGTCACCAGTTCTACCAGCAGCACGGATTCCCTTACTACGGACACCGGCGCCCCATCGGGTGGCACGAGCTCTACCGGCAGCACGCCTCCCACCACTCCGGGTACCGGCGCCAACAGCGCGCCGGACGCGGTCGCCGACGACGCGTACGGCACCTTTGGAAACGTGCTCGCCAATGACACCGATGTAGACGGCGACCTGCTGAACGTCAGTGCCATCAGCTTCAATGGCAACGCCGGCGAGCTCTACGACCCACTCTCTGGCGACTACGGCTTTCTCACCATCGACGAGAGCGGCAGCTGGACCTATACACCGACCAGCGCGAGCGGCGGTGACGACGTTTTCGATTACACGATAGCGGATGGTTACGGGGGCATGGACTCGAGCACGCTCACCATCCACTCCGGCGACTTTATTCTTTGAGGCGCCGGTCGCCGAGTTTGCTTTACCCGCGCGCGGGCCGTCCCGCGCGCTCCTGAAAATCCCGCGCAGCCTCCTCCATGGTGAGGAACACCGCGCCGCTGTCGGCAGCGGTGCAGATCACGCGCTCGAGCATCATCAAGGCTGCTGCCGTAGAGGAAGCCGTGCTTGAGAAACAGCCCGATCGAGTGCGACGAGAGGTCCCATGACGGCGAGCGATCAAAGTTCAAGGTTCAACGTTCAAGGTTCAAAGATCCGGAACCCGGAACATTGAACCCGGAATCCGGAATCCGGAACCCGGAACTCGGAACTCGGATCAGGGCAGCTTGCCCGCCGCGACCATGCGGTTGAAGAGCGTGTACTTGCCGAGCCAGGTCACAATGTCGTCGAATTCCGTGGTGGTGGGGCCAGCAGCTGTTATCGGGCGGCTGATGTAGCCCGATCCGCCCACGTTGTCCAGTTCGTCCGCGCTCGTCGCTGCCGGGTTGGCGATTCCCGTGGCGTTGATTGCGCTGCGGCCGTTTCTGCCGTGTGAGAGGATCACCGCGACCGCACCATCCGGATCAGTGCCCGTGAGCAAAGTGCCGCCACCAGTCGCCCTGACGTTCAGGACTGCGGCCGACGTGAAACTGAAAGGCCCTGAATGATTGGTGAACTCCATATCTACCGCGTAGCGAAAGCGATTGCCCCAGGGATCCGAGGCGCCGAGGCCGAGTGTCACCCACGGCACGTTGCCCACCGCCCTTAGCGTATTTGGGGGGCCCCCTGCCGTTCCAGTCACGGTGCCGATGCAATTCCCAGCCGAAAAGTCCTCGACGCCGTCGTTGGCCGTGTCGTTGGCGGTGCCGGCGCCGCCCGAAGTCCGGTCGGGGCACGGCAGGTAGCCCT
>CAZCGD010000434.1:0-5136 GCA_964498105.1 uncultured Streptomycetaceae bacterium | reverse complement strand
AAGTGGCTGGAAGCGCACGGCGACTCGCACTGGTCGTTGTTCTCCAGCGCCTACGGCCTCGCCTTGCAGAGGCGCTTCTTCGACCATTACCTCAAAGGGGTGGCCAACGGCTGGGAGCGCCAGCCGCGCGTGCAGCTCAATGTCCGTCACCCCGGCGAGCGGTTCGTGCTGCGTCACGAGAACGAATGGCCGCTCGCCCGCACGCAGTGGACGAAGTTCTTCCTCGATCCCGCGAACCAGGCGCTCGGCGCGAAACCCGTGGCGCTGCCCGGCCAGGTCACCTACGAAGCGCTCGGCAAGGGCGTGACCTTCTGGATGCCGCCCCTGGAGAAAGAGACCGAGATTACCGGCCCGATGGCGGCGAAGCTCTTCGTGTCATCGTCGACGGCGGACGCCGACCTGTTTCTCATCGTCCGCGTCTTCGATCCGGCCGGCAAGGAGCTCACCTTCATGGGCTCCACCGACCCCAACACGCCCATTGCCAATGGCTGGCTGCGCGCCTCGCATCGCCGTCTCGATCCGCACCAGAGCAAGCCGTACCGGCCCTATCACCCGCACGACCGCGCCGAGCCGCTCACTCCCGGCGCAGTCTACGAGTGCGACGTGGAGATCGTGACGAGTTGCATCGTCGTGCCGGCCGGCTGGCGCGTCGCCCTGACCGTGCGCGGCAAGGACTACGAGTACGAGGGCGAGCTCTCCGAGTTCGGCAGGAAATTCCACTACGGGACGCGGGGCACGGGCGGCATGACCCACAACGATCCCGGCAACCGTCCGGCGGACGTTTTTGGCGGACGTGTCACGCTGCACGCCGGAGGCGGGCGCGAGTCCTATCTGCTGTTGCCGATCATTCCGCCGAAGCATTCGGTCCAGCCATGACCCGCGTTCACCTTTCGATCCTCCTGCTCGTGGCGGTGGCGCTGCACCCGGGCAGCGCGTACGCCCAGGGCTATCCCAACAAGACCATCCGCGTCATCGTCCCCACGGCGCCGGGCGACAGCTGTGACGTGCTCACCAGGCTGGTCGGGCAGAAAGTCGGCGAGCGCCTGGGACAGCCGCTGGCGGCGGACAACCGTACCGGCGCTGGCGGCCAGATCGGCCTGCAGCTGCTCGCGCAATCCGCGCCGGACGGTTACACCCTCGCCTGCGGGCAGGGCGGCAACATGGTCATCGTGCCGCTGGCGTACCAGAAGGTCCCCTACGATACGTTCAAAGACTTCGCGCCGGTGGCGCTGACGGTGTCGAATTTTCTGGCGCTGGTCGTGCACCCGACCGTGCCTTTCAGGAACGTGAATGACCTGGTGACCTACGCCAGGGGCAACCCCGGCAAACTGTCCTTCGGCAGCAACGGTGAGGGCGCCTTTATCCATTTCTCGGTCGAGCTGCTGCGCACCAAGGGGGGCTTCACCTATCTGCACGTCCCCTACAAGAGTGCGTCGAACGTCGTCACCGAGATCATCGGCGGGCGCATCGACGCGACGATCTCTTCCTTCATCTCGCTGCATCCCCACATCGTCGCCGGCAGGCTGCGGCTGCTGGCCATCGGCAGGGCCACGCGTTCGCCCCACTATCCCGATTTCCCGACCATCGCGGAAACGCTTCCCGGATACGAAAACGGCGGCTGGTTCGGATTCATCGCGCCGGCCGGCACGCCCAGGGAGATCGTCACGCTGCTCAACCGGGAAATGAACCGTGCAGTGATGTTGCCGGACGTGCGAGAGAAACTGACTGCGTTCGGGCTCGAAATTCACGCCGAAACGCCCGAGTATTTCACCGACGTCATCCGCCGGGACTTCGACAAGTGGGGCAAGCTCGTGCGCGAAATCGGATTCAAGCCCCGCTGAGGAGGCAATATGCTGAAGCCGCGTTTTGTGGCATGGATGGCACCGCTCGGCATGATGGTGTTGGGCGCGGGTGTGGCGTCGGGCCAGAGCTATCCGACCAGGCCGGTTCGCATTGTCACCGCTCCCATCGGAGCGGGCAACGACTTCGTGGCGCGCTTGATTGCGCAGGGCCTTTCGGGCAGCCTGGGCCAGCAACTGGTGGTGGACAACCGGCCTGCCGGGATCGTAGGCGAGCTGGTAGCCAAGGCACCGGCCGATGGTTATACGCTCCTTGCCATCGGCAGCGTCTTGTGGCTTACACCGTTGCTGCAGGACGGCGTGGCGTACGACCCGGTGAAGGATTTTTCACCGATCTCGGTAACGGGAAGGTCGGTCAATCTTCTGGTCGTGCATCCTTCGGTAGCGGCCAATTCCGTCAGGGAATTCGTTGCATTGGCCAGATCCAAACCCGGGGTTCTCAATTATGCTGCGGGCGGGACCGGCGCTTCGAATCACCTCGCGGCGGAATTGTTCAAGTCCATGGCCGGCGTGGATCTGGTGCGCATTTCGTACAAGGGCAGCGGGCCCGCGGTCAACGATCTGGTGAGTGGCCAGGTGCAGGTAATGTTTCCTACCACGGCCGCGGGGTTGCCGCACGTCAGGTCGGGCCGCTTGAGGGCTCTGGGGGTCACCAGCCTGCAGCCATCCCCGCTGGCTCCCGGCTTGCCCACGGTGGCAGAATCGGGCGTGCCCGGTTATGAATCGGTCGTCATGTATGCCTTGTTCGCGCCCGCCAGAACGCCGGCGCCTGTCGTTAAACGACTGCACGCGGAACTCGCGCAGTTCCTCAGAACCGCCGGGGCCACCGAGCGATTCTTCAATGCCGGAATCGAGGTCGTGGCCAGTACTCCGGGCGAGCTTGCGACTGCAATGCAATCGGAAATGAGCAGAATGGGCAAGCTGATCAAGGACGCCGGCCTTCGCGCTAACTGATATCAGTCACGGTCCCGGGTTGGACAGGCAGGCCGCACTGATGTACGTTGGAGCGTCGAATATTGCTGCAATGGCCGGTGGGTCATTCAGCGTGACGGTTTTTCCCTCGCTTCCGGGCAGAGGGAAAAGGGGTGGAGGGTGAACGATGGTGCGACCTTGGCCGCGGCGAAAGCGGCCTAAGTCCACTGTTGCCGCCCTCCGGGGGGTGTAGTACCACATCGAGGAAGAAAAAAATGAGAGACATATTGTTCTTTGACAAGATGATTACGCCGAAAATCATTACGTTCATCTACTGGGTGATGCTGGTTGTTGTGGTGATCGGGGGGCTGGGGTGGATGTTCGCAGGGCAGGGTGGTTTCTTCGTCAGGTTCCTCGGGGGACTCGCCGCCGCGGTTGGTGGTGCCATCGCGGTGCGGATCTGGTGCGAGTTGCTGATCGTGCTGTTCAAGATGAACGAGGCGCTGCAGGATATTCGACGGAAATAGAGAAGTTCGCAACGCGGTCCGCATTTCCCGGGACCGGCGCATCAACCGACGTACTCGGGGACGGGCCACGGTTTCAGCAAACCGTGGCCCGTTTCGTATCGCGGTAGTGCCGTGCCATTGCGGTCGATGGCAGAAGAACTTCGTCACACACAGCGGATGGTCAATGCGCGGTTTCTGGACAGCGTCGGGCGCGATGATCACGGCCTGGGCGTGCGCGGGTGCGAACGCCCAGGCGCCGGAGGACGCGTTCGCGCGGGCCGTGGCGGCCATCATGCTGCCGGCGAGCGCGCACCATGGGTTCAACGACTGGGGCTATCTCGATGCGGTGAAGCAGGTCCGCTGGGAGCCCCTGCCGCCAAAAATGTTTGACGAAGGGCTGCCTGACGGCGCGTATTTCACCCGCAAGGGGGTGATGAACGCCGGCAAGGGCCTCGTAGGTGTTACGGCGACGGGCGTGCGCACGATGGTAGTGAATGTCTATTTCCGCAATCAGGGCGCAGCAATGGGGGAAGCGGCAACGCTTGCCGCGTTGAACCGCGCGGGTATTGCGCTGGAGCTCACGCGCTGTCCGATCACGGCCTCTCCCGCGGCGGGCAGCAAATGGTGGCGCCTGAGGGGGCCGGGCAGGCAACCGGCCTGGCTTCATTTGCAGACGAGATGCGACGGCGCGCCGTGCGAAGGCTTTGCGCTCTTATTGGGTGAGACGCTGGCCTCGATGACCCCACCCGAGCAGCGCCTGTACACCGATCAATGCGCTGCCGGCGCAACCGCCGCGCCGCAAGCCCCTGCCGCGGCATGGGACGAGCAGTTGGCGTCATTGCTCGCGACCCTGATCCCGACCCAGGGTGCGGCGGCCGTCGCCTGGAACGCGCTGGAGAAGGCCACGGTGGTGCAGTGGACGTCGCTGCCGCCGCGGGAAATGAAGCAGCCGCCGTGGGACGATGGCAATCACCATTACCGTGAAGGCAGGCTCGATCTCGGCGGGCGCGTGCTGCAAGTCACCGCAACCGGCACGCAGGACGGCGTGCTCAACATCTATTTCCAGGACCGGGCGATGCACGCGGACCGGGGCGACGCGTTGAGAGCGTTGTGGCGCAAAGGCTACAACGTGCGGCTCGCGCGTTGCGGCAAGCTCTACCAGCTCTCAACGCAGGCTTGGTACCGGGTGACGGGACCCGCCTCCCGCCCCGTCATGGTCCAGCGCGGCATGCGGTGCGACACGATTGCCTGCCCGAGGGCGGAGGAGAGCTACCGGCTCGCGCTCACCGGCGCGTTGCCGCCGCTGCAGGCGGGCGAGGTGGAGGCCGTCAGCGATGTCTGCCCCGGACGGTGAGCACACGCGATTCCCGCACCCTCGGATAAATGGGGTCATCTCAGGCCCCATTCAGTCATTTGAAACGGCCGCCAGGTAACAACTGCAGCAACCCGGTTCCTGCCGGATTACGTGCTAGCATCAATCGAAGGTTGTGTCGGGAGTAAACGTGATAGGGGGTACCGTGAGGGCATTCGCTACGCTTCTGATCCTTGCATTCATGTCCGCGCTGTCGGCAGGAGCATTTGCGCAAAGCAAGGAAGGCCCGCCAGTGTGGGCCTATCCGGTGAATCCGCCGGGTCTCAAGCCCCCGCCTGACGACGGTGTCCCTCGGCGCGTTCCGGGCAGCGTTGCTACTTTCACCGTGACTCAGATACGCGACCGCTTCTTCGCGCCGGCCTGGCATCCCGGCGACCATCCTCCCATGCCCGAAGTCGTCGCGAGCGGCAGGAAGCCCGATGTGTTTGCCTGCGGATTCTGTCATCGGGCCGATGGGCCTGGGGGCCCTGAAAACTCGGGTCTCGCG
>CAZCGD010000433.1:0-2050 GCA_964498105.1 uncultured Streptomycetaceae bacterium | reverse complement strand
GAATTCAGCTTCATGCTGGTCGGCTGGGGCGCAGAAACGATGGAGGCCTCCTCGCCTCTGAAGGCTCTCCTCGCCACGTTCAGCGCTGCAAAAGGCATGGGCGCAGCGAACCGCGGCCGATACTCCAATCCCAGGATGGATACGGTACTGGACCAGGCGCTGGCGACGGTGGACGACGCCAGGCGCGAGAAGCTGCTGCAGCAAGCGACCGAGATCGGCGTCGGCGATCTCGGCATCCTCCCCCTCTACCACCAGCACAACCTGTGGGCGGCACGCCGCGGCATCACCTACGAAGCGCGCGCGGACGAGCGGACGTTTGCCCATGAGTTTCGCCCGCAATAGCTGGCGAAACGTGACATGATGGTGCGTGACATGGTCTGGCGTGACGTGATGAAGCGTGACGTGATGAAGCGTGACGTGATGAAGCACGATCCTGGAATCAAAGGTCTGTTCTTGTTCTTATCGGCGTTCATCGGCGTTCATCGGCGGCTTAATTCTGGTTCTTCCTGGCGTCTTGGCGTCTTGGCGGCTCAATTGTTTCTAGCCGCAGGCGTACAGGCGGCGGAACTGAAGATCGGCCTGTCGGCCGATGTCACGACGATGGACCCGCATTTCATCGCCGCGCAGCCCAATCTCACCGCCCAGCACCATGTCTTCGACTCACTGGTCCGCACCGACGAGCGCAGCCGGCCGTTTCCAGGCATCGCGACCTGGCGCACGCCCGATCCCCTCACCTGGGAATTCACGCTGCGCCAGGGCGTAAAATTCCACGACGGTTCGGAACTGACCGCCGAGGACGTGGCGTACTCCCTCGAGCGGCCGCTGAAAATCAAGGGCAGCCCCGGCGGCTTCCAGACCTACGTCCGCCCGATCGTCGCGAGAGAGATCGTGGACCGCTACACGCTGCGGCTCAAAACCGCCGCGCCCTACGGTGCACTGCTGCAGGACCTCGCGGAAGTGATGATCGTCTCGAAGCAGGCCACGGCGCAGGCGACGGGCGAGGATTTCGACCGCGGCAAGGCAGCAGTCGGCACCGGCCCCTACAAGCTCGCGCGCTTCGGGCGCGGCGACCGCATCGAGCTCGTGCGGCACGAGGAATACTGGGGCGGGCGCCTGCCATGGGACAAAGTGACGCTGCTGATCCTGCCGAGCGACCCGGTGCGCACCGCCGCGCTCCTCTCCGGCCAGGTCGACGCGATCGAGCACGTGCCCACAGCGGATATTGCCAGGCTGCGCAAGACACCCGCCCTCCGGCTGGAGCAGACGGTGTCGTGGCGCACGATCTTTCTGCACCTGGATCAGAGCCGCGACCAGCCGCCCGGCGTGTTATCGAAAGCGGGCAAGCCGCTCGACAAGAATCCCTTCAAGGACATCCGCGTGCGGCAGGCCATGTCGAAGGCAATCAACCGCCAGGCGATCGCCGAGCGCGTCATGGAGCAACTGGCCCTCCCCGCCGCGAACGTGGTCTCGCCCAGCGTGTTTGGCCACGACCCGGCAGTAAAACCGGACGAGTACGATCCCGGCGGCGCGAAGAAGCTGCTGGCGGAAGCGGGCTATCCCGACGGGTTCACCGTCACGCTCGGCACGCCGAACAACCGCTACATCAACGATGAGCAGGTGGCGCAGACGGTGGCGCAGATGCTCGCGCGCGTCGGCATCGTAACCAGGGTCGAAGCCATGCCGCTCAGCGTCTATTTCGGGAAGGCACGCAATAAGGAGTTCGGCGTGTCTCTCCTCGGCTGGGGCTCGCGCGCCGCCGACCTGGCGCTGCGCTCGCTCGTCGCCACCGTCAATCCCGACAAGGGCTACGGCGCCTGGAACTGGGGCGGCTACTCCAACCCCCGGCTGGACGAACTGATCGCAGCGTCGCTCGGCACCGTGGACCCCGCGAAACGCGAGGCCATCGCCCGCAGCGCCAGCGCGCTCGCCGCGCGCGAGCTCGCCTTCATCCCCCTGCATTACCAGATCGTCACCTGGGCGATGAAGCGCAGCATCACCTACACGGCGCGAACGGACGAGTTCACTTTCGCCCACCACTTCAAACCGCAGT
>CAZCGD010000432.1:0-8680 GCA_964498105.1 uncultured Streptomycetaceae bacterium | reverse complement strand
CGTCCAGCGCATGAAGCTCGACCACGGCAGCAATAGTCCCCGGAAGCTCGGCCTCAAGGCCGCCAAGCACACGGCATGGATAGCGCTCGCCCTCTGGACGGGATTCACGTTCGTCGGCTACGTCACGCCGATCCGGGAGTTGTGGAGCGAAGTCATGACGTTGTCGACGGGTCCCTGGGAAACGTTCTGGATGCTGTTCTACGGCTTCGCCACCTACGGCAACGCCGGCTGGATGCGCGAGCAGGTGTGCATCTACATGTGTCCCTACGCGCGCTTCCAGAGCGCGATGTTCGACCAGGACACGCTGGTCATCACCTACGACAGGGAAAGAGGCGAGCCCAGAGGTTCGCGCGCGAAGTCCACCGACTACCGGGCGCGCGGGCTGGGCGACTGCGTGGACTGCAACATCTGCGTGCAGGTCTGCCCGACGGGCATCGACATCCGCGACGGATTGCAGTACCAGTGCATCGGCTGCGCCGCCTGCGTGGACGGTTGCGACCAGGTGATGGACAAGATGGGCTATCCGTGCGGTCTCATCCGTTACTCGACGCAGCACGCGGTAGAGGAGAAGCTCACCTATGCTCAGATGCTCGCGCGCGCGTTCCGGCCGCGCGTGCTCGTCTACACGGCGATCCTGTGGGGCATCATCATCGCCGCCGCGGTCGGCTTGTGGGTGCGCGTGCCGCTCAAGGTGGACGTGATCCGCGACCGGGCGGCCATCGCGCGCGAGGTCAAGGGCGGGAAGATCGAAAACGTCTACCGGCTGCAGATCATGAACACCGCCGAGGCCGGGCGCGTGTTCGATATCGGCGTCGTAGGCCTGCCGACACTTCACGTGGCGGGCGAATCGCGGATCGAGCTGGAGCCGGCCTCGAGCCGGATGGTTCCCGTGACGGTGAGGCTGGAACCGTCGGCGGCACAACCCGGGACCCACAAGATCGAATTCATGGTGCGCGCCGTGGGCGTCGAAGGCGTTGCAGTTCGCGAAAAGTCCGTCTTCATCGTGAGGTAATGCTATGAGCGAAGCGGTGAGCACGAATCACGAATCACGAATCACGAATCACCAGGCGCAGCCGTGGTATCGCGAGCCGTGGCCGTGGATCCTGATGGCGGGACCCGCCGCGGTGATCGTTGCCGGAGCGGTCACGATCTGGCTGGCGGTGACTACGTCCGACGGACTGGTCGCGGACGACTATTACAGGCGCGGACTCGCGATCAACCAGGAACTCGGTCGCGACCAGGCGGCGCTCGACCTCGGAGTCGCGGCCAGTATAGAGGCGCATGGGGGCGTGCTGAAAGTGCGGCTGGAATCCCGCAGCGCACTGCCCGAGGCGGTGTTCGCGCGGCTCGTGCACGCGACGCGCGCTGGGCACGACCAACGGCTGCGATTGACGCGCGTCGCGCCGGGCGTTTACGAAACCGGGCTGCCGGCGTTGCCCGCCGGGCGCTGGCGGATAGTTCTCGAGGACCCGCGCGGCGAATGGCGCATCGTGAAGGAGGGGCTATGAGGCTGGCGATACTCATCTTGTGGCCGTCGTTCATCGTGGGCGGCATCGGGGAGGTGCTGTTCTTTACCGTTTTCGACCCGAGGGAGCTTTACCTTTTTGGTGAGCCCACGAGCCTGAGCCGGCTCGCGGTTTACTCCATCGGGTTTTTTCTTTGCTGGGCTTTTGCCGCGGCGTCGAGCGCCTTGACCTGCTTTCTGCGGCGGAACGCCGATGAAGTGAACCGATGATGGACGGTTTCCTGCAACTGACCCTGGCCGCGGCGTTCCTCGCCGGGATCGCGGGCGGCGCGCATTGCGCGGCCATGTGCGGCCCCCTCATCGGCATCGCGTGCGGACCCTGCGCCCGCGGCGCGGGCCGCGAATGGCTGGCCCAGGCGCTCGCCTACAATGCCGGGCGGATCGCGACCTACGTCACCGCCGGCGTCCTGACGGGTTTTGCCGGCGCCGCGGGACTCGCTCTCCGGGGCGCGCCGCTGACGCAGCAGGCGCTGCTCTTCGCGATGGGCGTCTCGTTGCTCCTGCTCGCCGCGTATGTCGCCGGCGTCGCCCCGTTTGTGCGCGGCGTCGAACGCGCCGGCGCCGTGGTCTGGCGTCATATCGGGCCGCGGGCGCGGGCGTTCCTGCCTGTCAACACGCCGGCGCGCGCTTTTGGGCTCGGGCTCATTTTCGGCTGGTTGCCGTGCGGGATGGTCTACGTGGCGCTGATCGCCGCGCTGACGACCGCCGACCCGCTGTACGGCGGCATGGTCATGGCCGCCTTCGGGCTGGGTACTTTGCCCAACGTGCTGGCGATATCGGCGTGGTTCAAGTACCTCGCCGCCGCGGCGCACGGACGGCTGGCGCGCGTCTTCATCGCGGCGGTGATCGCGGCGGCGGGCCTGTTCGGCGTGCTCAAGGCCTCGTACCCGCACGTGGTTGCCGCCGGCGCGCAGTGGTGCCTCGAGATTCCCGGCATCGCCGCCCTGCTCGGTGGCGGGGGAGTTTGACGCGGATGCCTCCCGTGGCCTGCTTTCATTGCGGGGAGCCGGTGCCGAAAGGCGACCGGTTCAGCGCCATCGTCGACGGCGCGGCGCGGGCGATGTGCTGTGCCGGTTGCGCGGCGGTCGCGCAGACTATCGCCGGCAGCGGCCTGGCCGCGTATTACGCGAAGCGCAGCGAGCTGCCGCAACGCGAAGCCGCGGCCGCGGATGCGCCGCGCGATCTCGCCGTCTATGACCTGCCCGAGGTGCAACGGCCGTTCGTGCGCGAGGCGGGCGCCGGCATCCGGCAGGCGACCCTGCTCGTCGACGGCATCACCTGCGGCGCCTGCACGTGGCTGATCGAGCGCGGCCTGCGGCGCTGCGAGGGCGTGCGCGGCGTCGCCGTGAATCTCTCCGCGCGCCGCGTGCAGGTGGAGTGGGACGACGCGCGGACCCATCTCAGCGCGATCATGGGGGTAGTCGACGCGCTCGGCTACTGCACCCGGGGGTTCGATCCGGCCGCGGGCGAGTCCGCGGCGGGGCGCGAGCAGCGCGGCATGATCTGGCGGTTGTTCGTGGCCGGGTTCGCCATGATGCAGGTCATGATGTACGCGGTGCCGGCCTACCTTGCCGACGGCGACTTGAGCCGCGACGCCGGGCAACTCATGCGCTGGGCGAGTTTCACGCTGACGCTGCCGGTAATCCTGTGGTCGGCCGGGCCGTTCTTCCGCAACGCCTGGCGCGAACTGCGCGCCCGCCGCGCCGGCATGGACGTGCCGGTTGCGTTCGGCATCGCGGTCGCCTTCGCGGCGAGCGCGTGGGCGACCGCTAGCGGCCGCGGCGAAGTCTACTTCGATTCGATCACCATGTTCGTATTTCTGCTGCTCGGCGCCCGCTATCTCGAGACGCTCGCGCGGGCGCGGGCTGCGGAGTCGCAACAGCGGCTGGTGCGGCACATGCCGGCAGTGGCCGACCGCCTGGTCGAGGGCGCCGCGGCGGGCGTGACCGAGCGCGTCGTGGCGGCCCGGCTCGTCGCAGGCGACCGGGTCCTGATTGCGCCCGGCGCCACCGTGCCCGCCGATGGCAGGGTGACGGCCGGTCAGAGCGCCGCCGACGAGTCACTGCTGACAGGCGAGGCGCGTCCCGTGCCGAAGCACGCGGGCGATGTGGTTACCGGCGGCACCGTCAACCTGAGCAGCCCTCTCACCGTGGAAGTGACGCGTGTAGGACCGGAGTCGGTGCTCGCCGGCATCGTGCGTCTGATGGATCGAGCGCAGTCAGGCAAACCGCGCATCGCGCAGCTTGCCGACCGCGTGGCGCAGTGGTTCGTGGCGGCCCTGGTCGCGGTAGCTTTCGCCACCGCCATCGCGTGGTACTGGATCGATCCGCAGCGCGCGCTGTGGGTGATGGTGGCGGTGCTGGTGGTGAGCTGCCCGTGCGCGTTGTCGCTGGCGACACCGGCGGCGCTTGCCGCCGCGACCGGCGCACTGCACCGGATGGGCATCCTCGTCACGCGCGGCCACGCGCTGGAGACGCTGTCGCGGGTTACGCACGTCGTGCTCGACAAGACTGGCACGCTGACGCTCGGCCGCCTGGCCCTGATCGGCGCCATTCCGCTCGGCGCGGCGTCGCGCGCAACGGTGCTTGCGCTCGCCGCCGCGCTCGAGCGCGGCTCCGAGCACCCCATTGCGCGCGCGCTCCTAGCGGAGACGGCCGGCGCGGCGCAGGTCCCGGTGGAGGATGTCGTGAACCACCCGGGACAGGGCATCGAGGCCCACGTTCACGGCCGGCGCCTGCGGTTCGGCAGTCCGGCGTTTGCTTCCGGGGTCAACGGGCAGCCGTTGCCGACCGAGCTCCAATTCGCCGTCGCCGAGGTCACCGTGGCAGTGCTCGCCGACGAGCAGGGGTACCTGGCGTTGTTCACCTTCGGCGACCGCATGCGGCCGGGCGCGCGGCAGCTGGTGCGCGAGCTCGAAGCGGGCGGCAGGACGGTGTGCCTGCTGTCGGGCGACCGCCGCGAGACGGTGGCGCACGTCGCGCGCGAACTCGGCATCGCCACCGTGGTGGGCGAGGCGGGACCGGAAGCGAAGCTCGCATTCGTGCGCGAGTTGCAGCAGCGGGGCGCGGTGGTGGCGATGGTGGGAGACGGCGTCAACGACGCCCCGGTGCTGGGGCAGGCTCAGGTCTCGATCGCGATGGGCGGCGGGACCGACCTCGCGCACGCGAGCGCGGACATAGTGCTGATCGCCGACAACTTGTACCGGCTGTCCGCGGCGTTCGATACCGCGGGCCGTGCCATGCGCATCATCCGGCAGAACCTGGCGTGGGCGGCGGCTTACAACGCCGTAGCAATACCGCTGGCGGTCGCCGGCCTGGTTACGCCGGTCGTGGCGGGCGTCGGCATGGCGCTGTCATCGCTTGCCGTCGTGGCAAACGCACTGCGACTGCAGCCCGCGGCCGCGCTCCCCGGGTGCCCGCAGGCGGCGCGGAACGCCGTCGGCAGGGCGCTGGCCGCGCGCTAACTGGAGGGTCCAGTGGAATCGCTGTATCTGCTGATCCCGCTGTCCGTAGTGCTGGTGCTCGCGATCGGGGCGGTGTTCTGGTGGGCCCTCGCCAGCGGCCAGTTCGAGGACCTCGAGGGACCCGCGCACCGGATACTCATGGACGATGACGACCGCCGGGACTAGGGTGCTGGCTCATGCGGCCTCCAGAATCGCTCTCTTTTTCAAGGCCCTGCCGGCCAGGGAAGCGGCGCTTGATCTAGGTCAAGAAGTCGCAACCGGCCCGCGCTAGCATATTAATGGGCGGTCATGAAGATCGCCAAAACGGGCCGCGCAAGCGCGCCCGCGTAGCGAAAACACAAGGAGACAGTCATGGCAAATATCACGCGTTACGAACCTTTCAACGATCTCGACGACCTGTTCAAGGGGCTGTTTGTGCGTCCGATGCGCTTCGATCTCGATGTGGCGCCGCAGATGCGCATGAAGATCGACGTCACCAAGACCGACGATAGCTACACCGTCAAGGCCGAGATCCCGGGCGTCAACAAGGACGACATCCAGGTCTCCATCGAAGGCAACGAGGTGACGATCAGCGGCGAGATCAAGAAAGAGAGCGAGGAAAAGAAGGGCGAGGAAGTGTTGCGCAGCGAGCGCTACTACGGCAAGATTTCGCGCAGCTTCACGCTGCCGCACGACGTGGACGAGGCGAAGGTGGTGGCGAAGTACGCCGATGGCGTGCTGAAGTTGACGCTGCCGATGAAGAGCAAGTCCGCGAGCAAGAAGATCACCGTCAATTGAGCGGGAGGCCGGGATGATTGCAGTCAGGGTCCGCAAGCCGGCCCGCATCAAGGCGGACACCACCGCCGGCGGACCGCGCCTCTGCGGATGCGGAGTGCGGGTGGACGACGAGGAGCGCCGCCACCTGATCGATGACTGCGCCTTTTTCAGGGCCGAGCGTTTCCGCATGGCCGAGCCGGGAAGCATCCGCGATGAGGACGTGCGGAAGGCGGCCGCGGATGTCGACGCGGTACTGAAAGGGCGCGCAAAGCTCAAGAAGCGGTGATGCCGCATGCCGTTGTAATCGCGCTGATTGCCGCGGTCAGTCTGATCCCCGCGGCGGCGGGGTGGGGCGCCGAATGGCCCGACCTCGAGCGCGGGCGCGCGCTCTACGAGAACCACTGCGTCGTCTGCCACACGGCCAAGGTGCACCGGCGCGTGCCGTCGCTGCCCATCGGCGTGGATGACCTGCGTTTCATCGTGGCGGTCTGGGCGGCCCAGCAGGGTTTGCGCTGGAGCCGGGAGGAAATCGACGACGTCGTTTACTTTCTCGACCGCGTTCACTACCAGTTCAAGAAATAGACGCAGCTCGCGCGGGAGTAATGGCCCGGCCAGCCGCGCGGATTGGCCGCTATCCCGTGGCCCTGCGCTGCTAGACTAACCGCGGATGGCTGCCGATTCCTCCATGAACCATTATTTCGCGCCGCTGTTCGAGCCGGTTGCGGTCGCGATCGTCGGGGCAAGCGAGCGCAGGGGCTCGGTCGGCTCGGTACTGATCGAGAACATGCTTGCCGCGGGCTACCGCGGCCAGCTCTACGCGGTGAACCCGAAGCACCGCAAGGTGCGCGGCGTGCCGTGCTTCCCGGCGATCGGGGATGTTCCGCGGCGGGTGGACCTTGCCGTGATCGCGACGCCGGCGCCCACCGTGCCGGGGATCATCGAGCAGTGCGGCGCCGCGGGCGTGCGCGCGGCCGTTGTCATCAGCGCCGGATTCTCGGAGTCCGGTCCAGCCGGTGCACAACTGGAGCGCGCGCTGCTCGAGAACGCGCGCCGTCACCGGTTGCGCGTGCTCGGTCCCAACTGTCTGGGCATCATGCGGCCCGACGTCGGTCTCAATGCCACTTTCGCCCATGGTCAGGCGAGGCCGGGTTCGCTCGGGCTGGTCTCGCAGTCAGGCGCGGTTTGCACGGCGATGCTCGATTGGGCGGCGGCGCACGACGTGGGCTTTTCCTGCGTGGCGTCGCTTGGAGGCTCGACCGACGTGGATTTCGGCGAGATCGTGGACTACCTCTTGAACGATCCCAAGACCGAGCACATCCTGCTCTACATCGAGGGCGTGCGCGATGCACGGCGCTTCGTGAGCGCGCTGCGTGCCGCCGCGCGCGTGAAGCCGGTGATCCTGATGAAGGTCGGGCGCCACCCGGCCGGCTCGCGTGCCGCGGTATCCCATACCGGCGCCCTGGTCGGCGCCGACGACGTATTCGAGGCGGTGGCACGGCGGGCGGGCGTCGTGCGGGTGCGCACCATTGGCCAACTCGTCGCCGCGGCCCAGGCGCTGTCTTCGCGAGTGCGTCCGCGCGGCGACCGGCTCGTGGTGATTACCAACGGCGGCGGGCCCGGCGTCATGGCCGCGGACCACGCCTCCGATCTCGGCATCACGCTGGCGCAGCTATCGAAGACGACCATCGAGGCGCTGCAGAAATCGCTGCCGGGCAACTGGTCGCACGGCAACCCGGTGGACCTGATCGGGGATGCGGACGCGGCGCGCTATGCCGCGGCGCTCGCGACCTGCCTGTCCGATCCCGGCGTGGACGGCGCGCTCGTGATGCTCACGCCGCAGGCGATGACCGCGCCGCTGGAAGTGGCGCGGGTGGTCGCGGCGTGCGCAAGGGAAACCGACAAGCCGCTGCTCACCTGCTGGATGGGCGAGCAGCAGGTTGCCGAGAGCCGGCGGTACTTTGCCGAGCACGGCATACCCACCTTCCGCACGCCGGAACCCGCCATCGATATGTTCGCGCACGTGTCGGCGTTCTACCGGAATCAGAAGATGCTGCTGCAGGCGCCGGGGCCGCTGTCGCACCACCCCGAGCCGGACCTGGCCGGCGCGCGGCTCGTCATCGAGGGCGCGCTCGCGGAGCATCGCACGGTGCTCTCCGAGACGGAGGCGAAGGCGGTGCTCGCCGCATTCCGCGTGCCCGTCGCGAGGGCGGTGCGCGCGCGTTCGGCGGACGAGGCGATACGCGTTGCCGGGGAAACAGGATTTCCGGTGGTGATGAAGATCGATTCACCCGACGTTACGCATAAGTCCGACGTCGGCGGAGTCCGGCTCAACATCACGAACGCGCAGGCCGCGCGGGATGCCTACCGCGAGATGACCGATGGCTTGAAGCGGCTGCGGCCGGAGGCGCGCCTCTCCGGCGTCGTCGTCGAACCCATGGTGGCGCGGCCGAACGGCCGCGAGTTGCTGGTTGGGGTGGTGCGTGACTCCGTGTTCGGCCCGGCGATCACCTTCGGCACCGGCGGCATCGCGGTCGAAGTGTACGCCGACCGCGCGGTGGCGCTACCACCGTTGAATGCCGTCCTCGCCGATGATCTCGTCCGCGGCACGCGCGCCAGCCGCCTGCTGGATGCTTTCCGCAACCTGCCGCCGGTGGACCGCGCCGCGCTCCAGGAGGTGCTGTTGCGCGTCTCGGAGATGGTGTGCGAGCTGCCCGAGATTCGCGAAATGGATATCAATCCGCTGCTGGCCGATGAATCCGGCGCGATCGCGCTCGATGCGCGCATCGTGATTGGCCGCGCGGACCGGGCGCTGCCACGCTACGGCCATATGGCGATCCATCCGTATCCGGTCCAGCTGGTCACGGCATGGACGGCGCCGGACGGAGAGCGCGTCACGGTACGTCCGATTCGACCGGAGGACGCGGAAATCGAGCGGG
>CAZCGD010000431.1:0-2232 GCA_964498105.1 uncultured Streptomycetaceae bacterium | reverse complement strand
CGGTGAAAGTGCTGCTGTTCCTGGACGTCGGCGGCTCGATGGACGACCACATCCGCATCTGCGAGCAGTTGTTCTCGGCGGCGCGCGTCGAATTCAAGCATCTGGAGTACTTCTATTTCCACAATTTTCTCTACGAACGGGTGTGGCGCGACAACCGCCGGCGCGCGACCGAGCGCATGGCCACCTGGGACGTGCTGCATACCTATCCCCACGACTACAAGGTGATCCTGGTGAGCGACGCCACCATGAGCCCATACGAGATCGTCTATCCCGGCGGCAGCGTGGAGCACACCAACGAGGAGGCGGGCGCGGTGTGGCTGCAGCGGCTGTTGACGGTCTATCCGCGGGCGATCTGGCTCAACCCGCAGCCGGCGGCGGTGTGGGACTACCACGAATCCATACGTCTCACCCGTCAGCTGATGGGCGACCGGATGTTCCCGCTGACTCTCGAAGGGCTGGACCGCGGAATGAGATTTCTGAGTAAATCTCATGGGTAAGGATCAGTAGATGGCCACACCCTCGCCCGAAGCGCCGGCGCATGAAGCGTTGCCGCCGCATCGTCCGCTGACCGCGTACTACACCAATGAGACCGAGCGCCATCGTTGGCTGCAGCAGGTGTTCGACAGCACCGCCGCCGACTACGACCGCATCGAAAGACTGACCGCGTTCGGCACCGGACCCAAATACCGGCGCGAGGCGTTGGCGCGCGCCGGACTGTGCGCCGGCATGGATGTCCTCGATGTCGGCACGGGCACGGGACTGACCGCCGTCGAAGCGGCGTTTCTCACCCATGATGCGCGGCGTGTGCTCGGCGTCGACCCCAGCCCGGGCATGCTGGCCAACGCAAAGTTGCCGGTCGGGTTGCGCGTGCTCGAAGGTCGCGCCGAAGCGCTGCCGGTAGCCGACGCGTCGGCGGACTTCCTGAGCATGGGCTTCGCGTTGCGCCATGTGTCCGATCTGCACGTTGTGTTTCGCGAGTTCCATCGGGCGCTCAGACCGGGCGGCCGCGTGTGTGTTCTAGAAATCACACGCCCGCAATCGCGCGCCGCGGTGTTGTTGCTGAAACTGTACATGCGCTACGCGGTGCCATTCGTTGTGCGCCTGTTCGGCCACACGCGGGATGTCACCGCGTTGTGGCGCTATCACTGGGACTCGATCGAAGCCTGCGTGCCACCGGCCGCGGTGATGGCCGCGTTGCGCGAGGCGGGCTTCGTCGACGTGCACCGTCATGTCGAGCTTGGCATCTACTCCGAATTTGTGTGTCGTAAGCCTGGCTGACCCCCGCAACCGTGCGGCTGCGCGGCCGGTATCGAGATCGAGGCGGGATTGAATTTTCTGTCGTTCTATCGTTCGTTCACGCGATCATTGCGCGGCACCGTCGCCGCGGCGGGAATGGCGTGCGCGCTTGCCTCTGCAGGGGCCGCCGGGCAGGAGCCGCGTGTGCCGGGGATGGAAGCCCATGGCGTCGACGAGCCGGTCTTCAACGCCCGCGTGGTGGTCTACGAGGCAGGCCGCGGCAACGCGCGCTCGATCCTGCTGGTGCACGGCATCGGCCAGGAGGGCGCGCGCGACTATCGCGACCACATCGCCTGGCTCAAGGAGTCGTTTCACGTGGTTGCCGTGGATCTGCCGGGCTTCGGGGATTCCGACAAGGCGAACGTCTTGTACTCGCCGGCCAACTACGCGCGCGTCTTGAAGCACGTTGCCGACCGCTTCATGAAGCGCCCGTTCGTGCTGTTGGGGCATTCGATGGGCGCAGTGGTGTCGTTGCGCTACGCGGCAGCCTATCCGGACGACGTGCAACGGCTCGTCGTCATCGATGCGCCGGGCGTGCTGCATCGTTACGCCGCAACCAGCCAGTTTCTCGCGCACCTGGGCCTGGAGTACGTGCCACCGTTCCTGGACCCGCTGGAGAGATTGACCAACTTTGCCCGCAGGCTCGTCGCGCCACTGGAGAGGATGACCCTCGACCCGCAGGTCATTCTGTCGAGCCCGCAGTTGCGCCAGACCCTGCTCGGGTCCGATCCCGCGAAGATTGCCGGCCTCGCGGTGGTGAGCGAGGACCTGCGCCGGGTATTACCCAGGGTGCGAGCCGACACGCTCATCGTCTGGGGCGCACGGGACACCCTCACGCCGCTGCGCGCGGGGAGGGTGCTCGCCCTGAAATTGCCGAACGCGCGCCTCGTGGTGATCGAGCGCGCTGCTCACGTGCCGATGCTGGAAGCGCCGGAG